>JAZRNQ010000170.1:0-66084 GCA_045648285.1 Bacteroidales bacterium
TTCATGTATCGTGACTTTCAGTCGAGAAACATCATGATTAAGGATAATCAAACTTATTTCATCGATTATCAAGGTGGAAGAAAGGGACCTCTTCAATACGACATCATTTCTTTATTATATCAAGTCAAGGCGCAATTACCAAGTCATTTAAGAGACGAATTACTTTCTCACTACAAAAACGAATTAAGTAAATATGTTAATGTAGAAGATATAAGATTCGACAAGTATTATAACTCATTCATATTATTACGTCTGTTGCAAGTACTTGGAGCCTATGGTTTTAGAGGTCTGATTCAGAAAAAGCAGCATTTCATCGAAAGCATACCTTACGCTTTAAACGAGTTGATTTCATTAAGAAATAATCTCGATTTCCCTTTTGAGACCAAAGAACTTTCGAGCATACTAAATCAAATTGACAAGCTTTTACCTAAATATCAACATATTGAAAACGAAAAATTGACGGTTGTCGTTAATAGTTTTTCATTTAAAAACGGAGGTGTTCCTCAAGACAGAAGCGGCAACGGCGGAGGCTTCGTCTTCGACTGCAGAGCTTTGCCTAACCCTGGACGCTACGAAGAATACAAGAAATTGACAGGACAAGATATCGAAGTTCAAGAATATCTTAACAAATATCCAGAAGTACATCATTTTTCAGAGCTAACACAATCTATTGTTTATCAGTCTATAGACAATTATTTAGAGAGAGGCTTTAAAAATTTATTCGTCAATTTCGGATGCACTGGCGGTCAACATCGTTCTGTTTTCTTCGCAGAAACTATGGCCAAAGCCTTGCATCATAAATACCCTCAGATAAAGGTTGTTTTAAATCATGTAGTTCAAAACAAATTTTATGTCTATGAAAATGAGTGATAAAAGAACTGCATTTATTTTAGCTGCTGGTCTTGGAACGAGATTAAAGGAGCTGACATCTGACAGACCCAAAGCACTGGTTGAGTTAAACGAAAAACCTTTGTTAGAGATAGTCATAGAGAATCTTATCAAACAGAAATTCAATCATTTCGTAATAAACATTCACCATCATGCTGACAAAATAATTGATTATTTCAAGAATAAAAAATATGAAAATGTCATTATTGAGATCTCTGATGAAAGGGAAATTCTGCTTGACACCGGTGGTGCTATTCTAAAAGCTCTACCCTATTTCAAAGATAGCAAAGCCGTCCTGATTCATAACGTGGACATCATTACAGACATTGATTTTCAATCTGTTTATGATAATTTCAACAACTCTGAAGATGCAGCATGGCTTCTCACACAGAATCGCAACAACAAGAGAAAACTTGTATTCGATGGAAACGACAATTTTATAGGCAGAATGAATCTTGAAACCAACGATTTCGATGGCGATACTGATTTAAAAGAGGAATACAAACTACTTTCTTTCAGCGGATTACATCTTATCAGACCAGAATATTTTAGCGATTTTGAGTTAAAAAAATGCTATGTATTTGAATTATATAAGGAAATAGCGAAAAACAACAAGGTAAAATCAAAGTTCATTCAGCCAAACTATTGGTTTGATTTAGGAACACAAGAACAATTAAAGGAGGCTTCATCATGGCTTTTATCACAGAAATAGCAAATTACATCAAAGAGAACTATGATTTATCTAAAGAATCATTAACAATTATATTTCCTAATAAAAGAGCTGCTTTGAAATTAAGGACAGAATTGATTAACAGCAAATTCGAGAACAATATCTGGCTGCCTCAAATCCTTTCCATTCAAGAAGCCATGTGCTCATGGAGCGGATTGCAACTGCTTGATAACATTGACATTATATTTGAGTTAATCAAGATTATCAATAAAACAGAAAAAATCTTCTCTAACGACATCTATGGTCTTGCATCACAGATGTTAAAAGATTTTGATGAAATTGACCAATATGCAGTAGATGCAAAAAATCTTTTTCAAAACACAAAAGATGCAAAAGAAATAGACTTGCAATTTCTAAACGAGAACTATGAAATTGACAAGAAACACATTGAGTTTTTCTCTTCCTTAAACGAGTATTACGAATCGTTAAGAAAGGTCTTACTTGAAAGTAATAGCGGTTATTATGGTTTGATTACTAGATACATATACGAATCAGATATTGATAAGCTTCGTGAAATGGTGGGCAACAGAAAAATCATTTTCGCAGGCTTCAACGCTATGACTAAAACTGAAGAAGGTATCATTGTAAGGCTAATTCAAGAAAACATTGCTACTCTTTTATGGGATCTGGATGAATATTATTTCAACGACAGCAGACAAGAAGCAGGAATCTTCGCCAGAGAATTCTTCGAGAGAAACAAACACATACAATCTATAAAACGCAACTTCATAGGTAAAAAACTTGTCAGTGACAAGAAAAACATAGACATCATTGGAGCTTCAGGAGCTGTAATTCAGACAAATGCACTGCAACTAGAACTTCACAAAGAGCCTAAAGATAGTGATAATGAAATCATTGTTCTATCTGATGAGTCAATGCTTATACCTGTATTAAACTGCATACCTAATGGTAAAGCTGAAGAAATGCAAGTCACTATGGGATTTCCATATTCCACAAGTATACTCAACCAGTTCTTGCAACATCTATTTGCTTTTCAAAAAAACATCAGAAACAAGGGTAAAGGAATATATTTCTGGTCGCTAGTGAGATTGCTTGATTCGGAACTCGTCAAAATAATATTCACAAATGACGAACTGAAACATTTATTTAAATGGAAAAACGAAAACATAAAGAAATCAGCATATTACATCAATATAGAAGACTATATAAGCCTAGAAGGATATCACGACATATATGATTTCTTATGTCTTATATCAAAAAAATGGAGCTGCAATAACGAATGTATCTCTTCCATAAAATCATTGTTAAAAGCAATTTATAAGAAAGTCAAGATTAACGACAAGACCAATTTCATAAGCAATCAAATCAGTGTCGCCGGAAGAATCATCAACAAGATTGAAAAGCTTCTTGACAAATATGAAGAAATAATTCAAATCGCTGATATTGAGAATCTTTACAGACAATCATCATCTGAGATGACTATAAATCTTAAAGGTAATTATGGCGGCTTGCAAATAATGGGTCTACTAGAAACAAGAAATCTTGATTTCAAGACAGTCCATATTCTAAGTGTCAACGAAGGCATTCTACCTCAGTCTAAAAATGCCAGCAGCCTGATTCCTTTCGATTTAAGAAAGCATTATGGATTGCCAACCTACAACAACAAGCAGGCTGTGTACGCATATCACTTCTACAGACTATTGCAAAACGCAGAAAACATCAAGATTTATTACAACACTTTGGCAGACGGCATGGGTGAAGGTGAATCCAGCAGATTTATAAAACAAATCTTACACGAGATGCCTTCAAAAAATCCTAATGTTGAGATAAATGAAAAGATTTACAAATCGCCAAGTAATAAGAACAAGGAGATCGAAAAGATAGAAGCTAAAAAGACAGACGAAGTATATGATAAAATCATAAAGAAATTATCATTTGTGTCAGAAGAAAAGAAGTCTGGACTATCCCCTACTTCTATCTCTTGTTATCTGAAATGTCCACTCAAATTCTATCTGAAATACATAGAAAAGATTAACGATGACATACCACAGGAACTGATACAAAGCAATGTGATCGGAACCATCATCCATGCTGCATTAGAAAATCTATATAAATATTTTGGCAATGATGATATCACATTGGAAAGCTTCCAAGAAATATACGATAAATATTTCAACGACGCTTTAAAGAAAGCGTTGGCAGACAACAACTTCCCTAACGGCTTGCCACATAGCGGATTCAATTATCTAAGTTCCAAAATGATGGACAAGATGATTAAAAACTTCATCAATCAAGAAATCAAGTTTTTAAAGGCAAACAAGACCATGAAAATAATTGGTCTTGAAGAAAACCTCTTCACAAGCATCTACCTCCCTGAATACAAGATAAATGTAAACCTGACAGGTAATGCAGACAGAATAGACCAAGTCGGCAACACAATCAGAATCATCGATTATAAGAGTGGTTCTGTCAATGATAGCGATGTAGTTATTAAAAAGAATGTCAATGAACTTAAAGATTTGAGCGAGAAATCGCTGCAACTCTTGATATACAAATATTTATACAAGAAAGCGCATAACAATATCGCAGCAGAAAACATCGAACCTGGAATCATTGGTCTTAGAAAAATCAGTAAAGGAGTATTTTCTTTGTCGAACAACAGCACATTATTCGAGGGTGAAAATTTGATAGAAGATTTCGAATCAAAACTTTCAGCCGTATACAATGAAATATTAAACAAAGACATACCGTTTACACAGACCGAAGATGAAAACAAATGTCTCAACTGCAGTTTCGTTGATATCTGCAAACGAAATCCTAAGAAGTATTTTTAAGGTCAATATAAACAGGTAGATGATCACTATATCCACCTTGATATCTTGGTCCGATATAAGTCCTGAATAATTTCTTGCCACCATAAGTCTCGTCATTAACGAAAAGAAAATCATGATGAAAGATGGTGGCAGAATTATTTATATAACTCAATGATTTTGAATCTTCATACAAACTATTACTGATAATAATCTGATCAAAAACCTGCCATCTATATTGATGTTTCAAAGTACCTTCAAATCCAAGATTATCTGCATCGACAAAAAGATTTATCAAGGTATCATTTACACGATTCCGTTCTGGCGGTTTTGCCTTTAAAACATTCAATATGCTGTTATCCAAGGGAGTATCATTGAAGTCACCCATAATGACAATCTTTGGAATAGACTTATTGACATTTACCAAGGAATCCACTTTGCTTTTTAAAATATAAGCAGCCAACTCCCTAAGATAAATTGTCTCCTTTTCACCACCATAACGCGACGGCCAATGATTTACAAAGCAATGCAAGGTGTCACTCTTTCTATCATAAAACTTTGCATATAGAATGTCACGTGTCTTAAAATGCTTATTATCAGGATTTCGTATCTTAACGACTTCACTACTTATAAGCTGTAGCTTATCTATAGAATAAGCAATAGCAACATCAATCCCTCGTCTATCGTCACCCTCGTAATGAATGACACGATAGTTATGATGTTTCAAGGGTGTTTCCTGAAACAACATTGTAGTGACGAAAGTATTTTCCAGTTCGCACATCCCCAAAATCGCCAGCGGTTCACCTTCTGAAAGAGACAGAAGAGTTTTATAAATATTGTTTCTTTTCTTGTAAAAACGCGACAAAGTCCAATGCTGACTACCATTTTCTGTGTATTCGTTATACGAACGTGTTGAATCGACATAAGGATCAAAGAAATTCTCTAGGTTCCAAAAGGCAATCCTTAATGTATTGTCATCTTGCGAATGTAATGCACAAGACGTAACAAACTGAAATACAATTAAAAATAAAATAAAATGTAAAAATCTACTATTCATATTTAGTTTCAATTTTGGTTTGGATTACAAAAGTATATATTATTTTTTGATAAAAAAAATTTTCTGAGTATCTTTGTTGGCTTTTTAACATAAATTAATTATGAAGTCACTATTTTTTAAGATTTCATGCATATTTTTATTAACACTTCTGCCTTTCAATCTGATATCGCAGGTAAAGATTGGTGTCACTATCAATGACATTAACGATAGTGTTTTGTACCTAATAAAATATAAAAGTGAAAAGACTCAGATTGTAATAGATTCTAGTTCAGTATCTTCAAGTAATAAAACTTTCAGCTCACAAAAAAAATACGACGAAGGCATCTATGTTTTGGCTGACAGCAAACAACAGCCAGTTTTCGAGTTGCTTATAGGCAAAGACCAAAAATTTTCAATAACAGTCGAAAATCTAATGGATTTAAACACATACAAGATAAAAGGCTGCAAAGAGACTTCCGATTACTTTAAAGTATATTCAAAAACCATTCATGAAAACTTGTATATCAGAGCATTAGAAAGCGAATTAAAGCACAATCCTGACAATGCAAAGAAAATAGATTCAATCAAAAAAGAACTTTATGAATATCAAGAATCTATGCTTAGAAGAAACAAGACATCATTTTTAAATACATATATAAAATTCATCAAGGAAAAACCCGTAACTCATTTTTTTGAAGACCTTCCTTTAAATGACATTCGCATTTTAAATTCACGACTTCTGAAAAACAAATTAGACGAATTTTTTAATAATTACATGTCAGAACAAAAGCCAGATGTCATTTGTCAAAATATAGATAATTTGATTTCAAAAACCAGTGATTGTAAAGAAGTTAGAGATTATATACTTTGGCATTTATACTCAAAATATTTTAACAACGATTGGATTTATATCCATTTATCTGACAATTATTTTTCAAAGCTAACAGTCAACAATTTAACAGAAAACATTAGAACTGAGATAATTAAACGAGCCAATGTATTAAGGAAGATAACTATTGGCAGCCCTGCCCCTACTTTCAAATACACAGACGAAAACGGCAATCTGATTAATTTGTCAGAAACAAACGGCAAACACGTTGTTTTGTTTTTCTATAAACCTGATTGTCAGAAATGTATAAGAGACAAGAGGATTTTGGAATTAGTAAAGAGAAGACAAAAAGATTTGACTATTTTACATATCAACATAAGCGAAGACAATTATTCCAATGTAAGTCAAGATATTATAAATCAATATGATATTACGACCACTCCTACTATTTATTTATTAGACAAGGATAAGAAAATAATTGCCAAGCATATTAAAGCAGAAGAAATTGAGTTTCATATAATTAAAAGATAAGAAGATGAGTTTTTTGAAGAACGACACCATTTGTGCCATCGCTACAGCATCAGGAACAGCAGCAGTTTCAATGATTAGAATATCAGGAAAAGACAGTCACAAGATTACACTTTCGAGATTTGTCAGAAAGAAAGAATTGAAAATCAATGACATTGTTGCAAACAGAATGTATTATGGAGAGATTACCGATTTAGATGGTAAAATCATTGACGATGTGATGCTTACTTTCTTCAAAGCTCCACATTCATATACAGGCGAAGACTCTGCCGAGATAGTATGCCATGGCTCACCTTTCATTCAAAACAAGATTTTAGAAATCCTGATACAAAGCGGCGCACGATTGGCAGAAGCTGGCGAATACACCATGAGAGCGTTTGTCAACAACAAAATGGATCTAACTCAGGCAGAAGCAGTTGCCGACCTCATCTCATCACAGAACGAGGCAGAACACCGCGTTGCGATGAACCAGCTCAAAGGCGGATTCTCAAAAGAGCTGCAAGTATTGAGAAGCAAGCTGTTAGACCTCACCTCTTTGATGGAACTCGAACTCGACTTCAGTGAAGAAGACGTGGAATTCGCCGACCGCACGAAACTCAACAATTTGATTGAAGAAGCATCGACTCATATCAACAAACTCACTGATTCATTCAGACTTGGCAACACTATCAAAAAAGGAACGCCTGTCGCAATAGTCGGTGACGCAAACGCTGGAAAGAGCACCCTGCTCAACGCCTTGCTCGGCGAAGAAAGAGCCATCGTCTCAGACATAGCAGGAACGACCCGCGACACCATCGAAGAGACACTGAATATCAGCGGAAAGACATTCAGATTCATCGACACAGCAGGCATCAGAGAGACCGACGACACAATTGAAAAAATCGGTATTGAGCGCGCTTTCAAGAAGATTTCAGAAGCCGACATAGTATTAGGACTTCTCGACTTGAAACAAAGTCAGGAAAAATATTTCGAGTCAGCAAAATTCATCATTTCCAATGTTAACTTATTGAATCAAAAGCTAATATTGATATTCAACAAAGTCGATTTAAACGAACAAGCTTTGCAGATGGACAGCGAGTTGGTTTTAAACAACTTACGTTCTGTCATTGAGAAAAACATTGAACAAAATGGTGGCTATATGCTTGACGAGTACAAATACAGCATCACGGGACAAGACTGCCACGACATCAGAAACCTCATCAAATACGACTTCATCTCAGCGAAGAACGAAGAACACATCGAGAAGTTAAAGAAAGACATAGCATTCTACGGAAGAGACTTAGTCGTTGGCGAAAACGAGGTGTTAGTAACCAACTTACGCCATTACGAAGCCTTGGTAAAAGCAGCAGAGTCGTTGGTCAAGGTAAAGGAAGGATTAGATTTCGGCATCTCCACCGAGTTCGTTGCACAGGATTTAAAAGAAGTCTTATATTATTTAGGCAGCATCACTGGTGAAATCAGCAGTGGCGACGTGCTCAATAATATTTTTGGCAGATTCTGCATCGGGAAGTGATTTCCAATTTTTTAAAACGAAATAACTACAACACAACCATAATAAAATCTCAAGTAAAACGAAAACAATCAACAACTTACAAAAAATACAACAAACACCACCCTTTTCGTTTTCTTGGAGATTATTTTACAATCTTTCAATGTTTTCTTGGTGCTATTTTGGTGCTAATAAATATGTAGCACCAAAATAGCACCAAAAGCACCAAACAAACCATAACAACAACAAAATGAACACTATCAACCTAAGGAAAAGGACCATGCAGTCCGGAAACGTGTCCTTGTATCTTGCGATAACAAGGAACGGCAAACGAGAGTACGAGTATTTAAAGTTATACCTCGTGCCAGAATTAACCAAAGCAGACAAGAAAAAGAATGATGAAACGATGAAGCTCGCAGAAGCAATCAAGGCGAAACGCACCGTAGAACTCATGAACGGCGAATACGGATTCAAGCAGCATTACAAGACCGATACGCCTTTCTTCGAGTACTACTCTGCAATGTGCGAGAAGCGTTTCAACAACACTGAAAGCAGAGGCAACTGGGGAAACTGGTATTCCTGCCTTCATCATCTCCGCATCTACGAACATCGAGAGAACATCACTTTTGCAGAGATTGACCAGAAGTGGGTGCAGGGATTCAAGGACTATTTAGAGACCAAAGCACTTGCATGGAGCAACGACAAGAAAAAAAGAACCAAGGAACAGCTTCTGTCCCGAAACTCCAAAGTGTCATACTTCGCCAAACTGCGTGCCTGTCTCAATCAGGCTTTTGAAGAGCGCATCATTCCAGTCAACCCATGCCGAGGCGTGACGAATTTCAAGGCGGAGGAAGGAACGAGAATGTATCTGACCGTTGAAGAGCTGAAACGGCTTGCTGATACTGACTGCATACAATACCCAGGAGTTAAGACAACATTCCTGTTTTCATGCCTTACAGGTTTGCGAAGAAGCGACATCTTGAAGCTGACATGGAGCGAAGTTCACCAACAAGGAAATTTCACAAGACTTATCTTCAAACAAAAAAAAGACTGGCGGACTTGAATACCTCGACATAAACCAGCAGGCTGTAGATCTGATGGGACCAAGAGGACAATCCGATGACTTCATATTTTCAGACATGCTGCCCGATATGGACTGCACAAACAAGACTCTGCAATCATGGATGTACCGTGCAGGCATTGACAAGAAGATCACATTCCACTGCGGACGACATACTTTCGCTGTGATGATGCTTGACCTCGGCGCTGACATATACACCGTGAGCAAGCTGCTCGGACACCGGCAGCTAACCACCACACAGATCTACGCCAAGGTCCTTGACAAGAACAAGCAGAATGCCGTATCTCGTATTCCAAGTATTTTTTGAATCATAAAAACCTGCAAAAAACTTTTCTTTTGTAGGTTTTTCTTTTGAAAATTCTATACCTATTTATTTTTTATTATTTTGATTCGCACACGCCCGCAGTTGTAGTAGTAGATTAATTAATTTACTTTTCTTTTATAGCCAGAATGTATGATTTTCCCCAAAAAATTCATACATTTTAAACTAAAATGATGTAATGATTCATACATTTTGGGGCAAAATGTATACATAATCAACTACATAGGATAATCATATTTTATATACTAATTTGCCTGAAAATGGCGTTTTTTGCCCTCAAATGTTAAATAATTGTTAAATAATCGCTTATTTTCGCTCTGTATTATGTAGGAATCATGTAGGAAAAACAAACCATAATGTATGCATTTTGACGCAAAATGTTGTAATTTTGGTTTAAAATGATGTAATGATGCTGTAATAATCAACCAAAATGTATGAATTATGTAATATAAGTGTGTAATTGTGTTTACATGTACTCAGCATTTTCGCGAAGTCACGAAAATGATATTTTCTGCTATTCTTTGATAAATTAGCAAGAAAAAAAAGAACGAAACCCTGGGAAGGAATCGTTCTTTGAGTAATAAACATTAATAAACTATGAAAAAAAAAAGAATTGGCTTATCTAAAGTCTAAAGTAGAGGAAAATAGACTATTTTCCCTCTTTCTCTCCCATCTCCCTTAATCTTGCAGATACAATATTAGTCTTAGACTTCACTTCTGCATTGACATCAACACTCTGTAATTTTGGTACGACATAAGCAGCGAGCTTCTCCATTATATCTACCCTTTCTTTGGGTTTTAGTTGGTTGATGTCTTCTAATAACGTTTCAGAATTATAATAATCGTTAACGATCTTAGATATTGCCGTGCGAAGCGTACTGGTAGTTTTGTTAGGTGTACCTTTCTGTCTTCCTCCTGTTTTTTTTCCTTTGTTGTCCATAAGTAAAAAGTTAAACCAATGGTGCAAAATTAACTGAATAGATTTGCAATCTAAGTATAACTTTTAATCGATTACAAGTATGATAACATTATGGATTGGTGCTGCCATCGGTGCAGGTATGAGTATCGCCGGCAGTATATATGGCGGTGTAAAGGCTTCCAAGGCTGCAAATGAAGCTGCCGATAAAATAGAGGAACAGAGAAAAAAGAACCAGGAATGGTACAACAGGCGATACAACGAGGATGCCACACAACGTGGTGACGCACAGCGTATGCTTACCAGAACGGAAGAGCTAATAAGACAACGTAACAAAGCTGCGCAAGGCGCACAGGCGGTCATGGGTGGAACGTCCGATAGCATAGCGGCTTCTAAAGATGCTAACAACAAGGCTATATCTGATACTGCCGCCAACATTACAGCCAGTGCAGAGGCTCGTAAAGACGCTATCGAAGGTACATATATGCAAAATGACAATGCGTATAACGAACAAATGATTGGCGTTGACCAGGCTAAGGCACAAGCTATTGCAGGAGCTGTACAAGGTATTGCTAATGCAGGAGCTGATATCGCAGGAGCAACTTTTGATGTCAATAAGGATCCAAACATTAATCAGACTGGAGGATAATAATATGACAACAAACAATGATGATTTATCAAATAAAGATGTTGAAGTAAAAGAGCAACAACCTACGACGACTTATGCTGAATTATATGAAAAGCTCTATCCCAAACCTGACACCGAACAGTTAAAAAAGAATGCTAAGCATGCGAGGACACGCAATATTATTGCAGCTCTCGGTGATGGTATTTCTGCAATAGCCAATCTGCACTATACGACTAAAGGTGCACCTAACATGTATGACGGGAAAAGTACATTGACTGCCAAATCGCAAGCGAGATATGACAAGTTAATGCAAGATTATAAGGATAACCTTGACAAATACAAACAAGGACAGTTAAAAGCAGAGCAGCTTGACAAAGAGTGGAATCACAGAGCTGAACGGGAAAAAGTAGCCGATGATCATTGGGATAAATCGCACCAGTTAGGTTTAGACAAATTTGAGTACCAGAAAGGACGTGATAAAGTAGCCGATGAGCATTGGGAAAAGGATTATACATATCGAGAAAATCGTGATAATCAAAGTCAAGAAAACTGGGAAAAAACTTATGATTTGCAAAAACAAACCCAACAAGATAATAAACAATTCCGACAAGACCAAATTGACGCACAAAATAGGCGTACGGAAGCTACAAGAGCTAAAGGTGTAAGAGGCAAGGAAACTGTATTCTCCGATGGCAAAGGCAATAATGTAATTATTTATGACAATGTATGGAAAGGTTCCAAACAATCAGTCATAAATGCATTGAGCGAGGACCCTCAATTTCAAGATAATCACACCTTTAGTAGAATAACCGAAGGATACGCCACCAAAGACGAAGTTGATAATTTCATAAATCAAAACTGGTACAAATCTGATAAGGCAAAAGCGATCATGCTTACTTTATCACAACTTGATCCTGCGACAATGACATCTGAGATAGATAACGATTCTAAAGAACTCAACTGGGGAAGTAGTAATAATAATCAAGATTTAGATTGGTAATATGAATGAGATAGAAGTAAAGAAATTGTACAACGCTTTAATCCAAAAAGGCTATACCATTGACCAGATAGGTAATGAAAACACTTTCTTAAACAATATGAATGATGAAAACAAACGTAGGGATTTATACGAATATGTTTCATCTAAAGGTAATTTTAAAATAGGTGATTATGATACATACGAAAGTCGTTTGACATCATCTATAGAACAAACAACAGACACTATCGCTCAACCTTCCAATCCTGTGGAGGATGTGAAGCAGGTCTACACTCCTAAATACACACCTCGTACTGAAGAAGTTAAGGAAATTGACATGATTACAGGGCATAAAACTGAGTATGCTACAGGTTTTGGACAAGGTTTTAGGCAAGGTATAAAAGGTCTTGGTCATGGCATTCAACATTTCGGAGGTGAAGTATTGAATCTTTTTACAGGCAGCACTATTGACGAAGAAAAGGCACTTGAACGAATTGCCGAACTTGAACTTGATGGTATTGATATAGAATCTGCCATCGCACCTTTGGATAAGGTACAGAGACAGGTCTATGAAACCACGCTAAGTAATGGTGATGTGCAATTATCAGGCATTACTGACGAACAAAAGCAATATGCTCAAATGGCCTTGGAAAAAGACGCCATTAACAAAACCATCAGAGAGTATATTGAGAAAGCTGGCAGTCTTGAAGAAGCAAAATCAATGCTTGCTGAGAGAGCTAATGAAGAGACACAAGGAGATAAATGGATAAAGCAAGCCGCTAAAGGACTCGCAGAGCTTAAACCGACAAAAGGTTTTGGAGCATGGGTCGGAAATCTCGCACCTCAAATGATACCAGCAGCTGTTTCTATTGGTGTAGGTGCTGTTACAAAAAGTCCTACATTAACCAAAGGAGTCGGCATGGTTGGTATGGGAACAATGACTGTTTCAACAGCAGGTATGTCTATGAACGAAGCAAGAGAAGCTGGTGCTACAGGATTGCAGACATGGGCAGTCGGTATTGCTGATGGTGCCATTGAGTTTGTATCTGAAAAAATTCCATTCAACAGATACACATCAAGACTTCTGTCTGGAGTAAAGAAAAATGCAAGTAATCAACTTGCGGATGCTGTCACCAGTTCCCCACAAGTCCGTAATGAATTGGAAAGATTGTTACAGGAAGCCAACAAAAAACTTGGCGGCAAACTCTTCAACGGCAAGAATGTAAAAGATTTTGTAGGCGACATTATCGCTGAAGGTGCGTCGGAATTTACAGCGGAAGCATTACAGACCATAACACCTTTGATATATGAAAATCCTGAAGACTACCCTACTATCGGAGAAATACTCCGTAATGGATGGGAAGGAGCAAAAGCAGGTATATTCATGGGTTCTGTTCTCGGTGGCGCTTCAAAGACCATGGAGCATTACCAGCAAAGAAACCGTCGCAAAGAACAAGGTTTTGTTGATATTGTAGAATTTGAAACTGAAGATGGATACAAGATTGGTGAATCTTTAGGAATGACAGACAGAGGTGTTGCAGTGATTACTGACGGTAAAATCCAATATGTAATACCAGAAGACATTATCTATGATCATAAATTCTCATTCGAAGAATTCGACAGAGCTGAATTGCAGATGGAGAATGAAGAATCGTTCGACAATGGTTACTCCCTCAGTGAGCAGCAGGAAATGAACGATGCCCAAAACATGCTTAAAGTCAAAAAAGCAGAAATGATCCATACATTCGGTTTTACTGATGAATCTGACATCGAAGCATTCCTCGGTGAAAATCCTATCGAGACTGTCGCACAAAGAAGACAGAATGGAGAAAGTGAAGAAAGCACACAGACTATCATTGACTATCTCAACGCCAAAGCAACATACGACGGCATGTCACAGCGTGTCAGTGACGACATTGACGGACAAATAGAGCAAAGCAATGCGCTCATCGATTCTCATACAAACAAGCATACAGGCAAGATTCACGGAGCTGTATCTAAAGAAGACGGCAGACTTGTTTATATCGTCTCAGGCAATGTCGTTCCTTATCAAGATGGTTCAGGCATCGACTTGCAGAATTCGGACGAAAACATCATCATCAGAGATGCTGAGACTGGAGAATTGAAACAGATGTCACCTGAGTTCCTTTCTTCCTTATACGACACACAAGACCCTAACGAGCAGAAGGAAATCAACGCCCAGCAGATAAGAGAAAAGATTCTTTCAGAAGAAAGCAACAAGATTGACGGTGTCGTTGACTTCAACGACAAGGAGCAGTTCCTTAACGAAGTTGCAAACAAGATTGCCATTACAATAATACTCGCACAAAGAGGCCTTGACGCAGATTACATCAAGACATTCCTTGGCAATGCTCAGATTGTCGAGAATCCTGACGGAACACTGACTTTCACTGACGGACAGAACGAAGTCGTTGTACCTAAACAGGAAATACAGCAGCAGGTTGACGCTAACAACATGCAACGTGCCGTTGACTTCAACGACAAGGCTAAAGAAATGCGCAATGCCATCCAACAGGCAACAGCAGCAACAGCAACTCTTTCTTATGGAATGGGAGACAATGTTTCATTAAGAGACACTGACGGCAATATCATCAACGGAACTATATCTATGATAGAAGACGACACTTATGTCATAGATTACAGCGACAATAACGGCACATGGCATACTCTTGATCTGACCAAACAGCAGCTTGACGATATGGCCGTTGAGCGCAACGAAACAGGAGTAAATGACGAACCGGTTACGGAATTGTCACCGGTTGACATGAATAATGATAACACTATAACTGAACAATCTACCACTGACGAAGGAGATTTAACGCTACAATCTACCATTGACGAGAATATTCCAACAACTCAGACTGTCACTCCATATATTCCTAAAGACGAATCCGGCAATCCTATTTACGAGCAGGCTGACAGCGAAACGGCTTGGGACGCTCTTATGGAAGATGCTGAAGGCGACGAAATAATGGCTGGCGAAGTTGCCAAATCAATGATCGCTGACAAAGAAGCGGAACTCAAGAAACTTGAAAAGAGCAAAATCAAGGAAGGCAAGACTCCTGCCGAGAAAATGGCAGCTCTTAAAGAACGTAAAGCTGAAGTTGAAAAAATCAAGCAAGATATCGAAGCATGGAAGAAAATTGCGGCAGTTCCTATCCATAGACAGATTGCACAGCAGGAACGCATACGTCAGGAAGAAGCAGAAGCAGCCGCACAACGCAAAGCTGATGAAGAACGTTTGTTGGCTGAACGTAAAGAAGCTGAACGCAAGGAACAAGAAAAGCTCAACGGCATTCCTGACTATTCAGAAGATACTCCGCAGAACGCCCGTGCAAGAGGCTACAGACGTGTGAATGGCCATATAGAAGAACGCCAGCAACCAATAGAAACGATACAAGGCAAGGAAACAGAAATCGAGTTCAGCAACGATGCAAGACCTAAAGGTCATTATGCCGTGATAGACGCTTCTCAACTCCAGCCAAGCCACATTCAAGGCAACCGCAATCCTTTGCACTTCCTTGACGAAGCACAGCCGAAGGAACGCAACGACAAGGCAAGCATCGTTTCCGCACAGAAGATTGCAGGCAACATCAGACCGGCAACAATCACTACAGGAGAGACTGCATACGTCGGCACTCCTACTGTCAATACCCGTGGAGAGGTTATCCAAGGCAACAGCAGAAGCGACGCATTGAAACTTATGTACGGCAATCATAATGACCAAGCACAGACTTACAAGCAATACCTTATGGACAAAGCAGAGCAGTTCGGATTGAATCCAGAAGATGTTTCCAATATGGAAAGTCCTGTTCTCGTCCGTATGCTTGATATCAATGATGAGCAGGCAATCACACTCGGACAATATGTGGCGCAAGACACCGAAAGCGGTGGTATAGAACGTATCAAGCCAAAGAACGCAGTCAAGAAGATGGGTGAAGACATAGGTTCTTTTGCAAATATTTTGTTAAAGAGCAACGACGAAGACGTATCTTTTGCTGAGCTTTTGGACCAGAATGGTGTCGAGGTGCTTAAATGGATGGCTCAGAAAAGCTACATCACTCCTACTCAATATAACAGTCAATTCGACACAAAGGGAAGTCTTACAGCAGAAGCAAAGAACGACCTTCGTGGCATTATGTACCAAAGCATATTTGAAGGCGGGAACACACGTCTCGAAGAGATGTTCAACGCCTTGCCTGCAAAGGCACAGAAAGCCATACTTGCTACAGCTCACAGAGACTTCAACAGTCCGAATAGCGAACGCATGATTGAGGAAATACAGGACTCTATCCGTGCTTTCTATGCGCTTATGCAAGACGAACAGTTTGCTCAGGCAAAGAATTTAAAAGATGCAACAAAGGCTGTAGAAGCATGGCAAAAGCAATATCAGATGGACGATGTTACTGGAGAAGGATATCTTCCTTCTGAAAAATTTAGTAACTTTGCATTGCACTTGGCGAAGCTGTATAAGGGTGAAAAACAATCAAACATCCAAGGTGTATTCGCTGAATTATACGACCTTATCCAAGGGACCAAAGAAGATAATCTGTTTGAGCAAGCAGACAAGACACCTCGCACGCTCGTACAGGCAATTAAGGAAGTTTTAAATATAGATTATAATGGACAACGGAGAAATAATGTATTGGGTGGCGATAATAAAACAAGCCAACAAGGGCAACACGGACGCACAGGAGATGTTGCAAGCAGAGAACGAACTGAGAGCGGAGAACAATCTGCCAACGATTCAGGAAGAACTGATGAAGATAGTGGAAGCTCAGCCTTTGAAACTAATAGACAGACTGAAAATGAGAGCGGAGATATTAGGACCGCACAAACCGTACATCAATCCAGATCCGAACGAGAAGGACTTGAACAAAATCTTGATGGAAGACGGCAAACAGACGGCACAGGAATGGCTGATGACGCAGCCGGAATCATGGAGACCAGAAATGACCGAAGCGATATACGAGTGTTTGAAGAGGGGTTGGACGCTTCATACAATGAGTATTCAGAGCACAGCGAGAGAACTCGACGCGCAGCGGAATCCGAAAGGCTGGTAAGCCTTGCCAAGCTGCACGGAATGTTTGTTCCTGCCGAAGTTATCAAGACTTTGACAGGTAAGCATCCAAAACGCACAGGCGAGAGCTTTGTTTATATAGACAAAGAAGCAGGCAAGGTTACAAAGGTAAAAGACCCATATGCCAAAGCTGCTATTAAAAGCGGTGTTCAGCCAGAAGATGCTGCCTTTGAATACCTTGTACATAATCTCATATTCCCTGAAACAGCATATACATTTGAGGGTATCAGCGAAGATATGGGTGATGTTCGTATTGTCTTATCACAAAGTTTCATTCAATCAAAAGGACATCCTACAAAAGAACAAATTGCCGAAGCACTTGCAGAACGTGGATTGTTCCCTGAAGACAAGTACTCTTTTGGCAATGAGTTCGTGTCTGTAACCGATGTTGAAGGTGACAATGTTATCTTAGGCGAAGATGGCAACTTGTACTTCATTGACCCTATCATACGTTTCAAGAAGCCGTTGAAAGAGATTCTTGACAACTACAACAGAAACAATAACAGCACACTTGGCGAACAAATCAAATCAGCCGAAAAAGAAGTCAACACCTCTCCTACCGACAAACAGAAAGAAGCAGGCAATTACAAGAAAGGTCATGTTCAGATAGGAACATTCAACATTACCATAGAACAGCCTAAAGGTTCTGTGCGTAGCGGCGTGGACGCTAACGGCAGGAAATGGGAAACCACAATGCAGAACACCTATGGTTACATCCGTGGCACCGAAGGCGTGGACGGCGACCATATAGACGTATTCCTATCAGATGACATTGACGGATGGAACGGCAGCAAGGTGTTTGTCGTTGACCAGTATAACGAAGACGGCACTTTCGACGAACACAAGGTAATGCTTGGATTCAACACTATCGAAGAAGCCGAGTCCGCATATCTTGCCAACTACGAAAAAGGATGGGAAAAGAAACATAAGATTGTGGTCTCTCCTATCCATACCGAGAATTTTGAGAAATGGATAGAGTCCTCACATCGCAAAACTAAACCATTTGCGGAGTACAAGAGTGTGAAATCGGAAGAAAATCGTACAAAAAACAACGAAAATCGTACAAAATCCACGGAAAACAGCAGTAAAGTTGAGGAAAATTCGGTTAAAGATGAATCCAAAAATAAAACCATTGTCGAACAGTCAAAGAAACCTTCTTCCAAAATAGAAGACTTCGGAGAAAAGATCGGAGGTGCAAGAAAAGATGTAATCCGCAAATATGCCGACAAAATCAACGTCAACGGAACCACATTCGGTTCTATGTTCCCTAAACCTGACATCGACAAACTCATTGAAGCAGGTCTTCCTATCGACAGAGTCGCTGCATTGAAGTCCGTGTACGATAATGCAAAGCACGAGTTTGAACGAAGCAAGAAGCATCGTGGCAAAGAAAGAGCATTGAGAGAAACAGTATTCTATGCCGTATTTGCGAAAGGAATATTATCTGGCAACGAGGACTTTGAACTACACCATGAAGGTCTCGTCTTTACAGAAGTCGGAGTAAAACTCGTGAAAGCAAATATTGCATTATATCAGGCGGTATTTGACAGATTGGGTGTTGAATACATCAAGACTGACCTAAGCGCATATGCAATCACTCCACTAACTGAAGAGACAAAGAAGAAACTGAATCTCAAGAGTCTAAATGAACATAACGGAAAAATGCAGGAGTCGCTTGCCAAACGTAAAGGCACGGAACCGCCTGTATATAAAGATGGTGACTTAATCAACTTTATCGGAGAAAAATACTACAATCCAAAAGACCAGTTCGAGACGCTTGAAGAGGCTATTGATACAATGGTAGAACGCATAGGAAAAGAAGTAAAAGTCGGAGAAGAAATCAAGCATACTCCTATCTTGTATTGGAATGTAGATGCTCTTGGAAGAAAAGATTACTCCAAAATATTCATAGGCATCAAGGTTCACGGACACGGCATTGTTAAGCTTATGGAATTCAAGTCAAGCAATGAAGCGAACAGTTGGATAGACGAACATGACTCCGACTTCCAACAGATGGCAGCTGCTAAAATAGAACAGCTCAAGTCCGACAAGAGCAAACCTTTGCCTAAATACCGTATCGACAACATATATGTCCGTGATAATAATGGTTCTATAGTGCGTTATGATGTATATGCGGACTTCGGTAAAGGCATAATGCGTCCTCTCAAAAGTTTTGACATACCGGCAAAAGAAACATCTCAAGAAAGATTGAGAGCGCAAAGCGAAGTTTACAAGAATGAGGTGTTGCCATACATGAATTCCGAAGAAGCAAAGCAGTCTGCTGACGAACATGCAAGACTCATACAGCAGGAGAAGGAATCCAAGAACAGAAACTACTCTACAGAAAGAAAGAGCCGTGAACGTGTCGGAAGAGACTGGAGAAACGGCAAGGACGCAACACCTGACATGTTTGTTGATATGGACGGTAACAAGTCCGTATTCGGATTCAGAGCTGTAGAGTTCGGTAACTATGTAACCAACAAGGAACGCCAGCAGTTCCTCAACGACATTTACGATGCGCTGATGGATATGAGTGATGTTCTTGGCGTATCACCTCGTGCATTGTCACTTGGCGGACAACTTGCCATAGCAGTAGGCGCACGAGGCAAAAGTTCGGCATCAGGACATTATGAACCTGAAAAGAACGTCATTAACCTTACCAAAACTAGCGGTTACGGCATACTTGCGCATGAGTGGCTCCATGCATTTGACAGATACTTCTCAAACTACAATCCTTCCGCCATCTATGTAGGCGGCGTTCAATACGCTACAAGCGAGGAATATAAAGACGATATGCGCCAGGAAGTCAAAGATGCATTTGCCGCATTAATGGATGTCATAAAGAAAAGCGACTACTACAAACGTTCAATGATGCTCGGTGAATACTGGTCGTCTGATAAGGAACTTGCAGCACGAGCATTGCAGGACCATATCATACGCAAACTCAACGAAAGAGGTCAAAAGAATGAATTCCTTTCTAATCTCACCGCTACCGAAGACTGGGACGGCGAGGCTGAAAACTATCCATTCCCTCTTGGAGAAGAATCGGAACGTATCGGCGAAGCGATAGACAATCTGTTCTCTGTCATAGAAGAAAAGGTTGACGAGAAAGGAAATACCGTCATGTACCAGAAAGGCAAACTTGTAATGGATGCCGAAAGCGAAGCGTTCAGACGTGCAACTGAAAGGACGATGAAGCAGCTTGAAAGCATCGGAATTGACGTTGAGATTGTTGAGGATGTTGCTATTATTGAAAAATTTGAAAATAGAGCAATTAGACCTAATTTTTCTCGCTCGGCAGGTATTTTCTATTCCAACGCAAAGAAAGCGGTGCTTGACATCAAGCAGGACAAGGCGACTCCGGAGCAATGGTTGAAGATGATTGAAAAGAACGGTGGACTTAAAGCAAGCGAGGATAGATGGCTTGGTCTTTCAGACTGGTTGAAAACACAACAAAAAAGAAAGAATATTGATGTTCAATACGCAAAAGAGTATGATGGCGAAGCTAAACAAATAGCTCATGGAATCAAAGAGGGTGACATTTCTTCTATTGATTTAGCTGCTGTAGAAATGGTAAAACTTGTAAAAGACGGAGATATATTGATACCTATCCCATCAAGAACAGGTAAAGCCACAACGACTCTTGCGTTGGCTAATAGAATCGCAGAATTAGCTGGCAAAGGAAAGGTTGCAGATGTATTGACTGGAAAGGAAAGAGAATCCTTATATAACATCAAAAAGGAAGGAAAAGAATTACCTAAAGCGTCAGAACTTGAATTTGTCTTAAAAAATCAAGATGTCTTGAACGGCAACAACAGAGTAGTTTTTGTTGACAATGTAATGGGAACGGGAACCACACTTGAAGCAGCTGTAGAACTTATTCCTAATGCTACTGCTCTGGTTTATGCAAAAGACAATTCTACACTATCCGATAAAAAGACTCTTACCAAAGACGAAATCCTTAATTTTATAAACGAGAACTCTATACAGATTGAAGAGGTTGAATATGAAGAAAATCCAAGTTCGTTTGATGAATTAAAAGATGAATATGAAAGACTTCTTAGAGAAGAAGGGTATGATTATGCGCAGGAAGTCATGAGAGACCGTTATGGCGATGATTTCGATGTCGCTTTTGCTGATATGGGCGGAGAACTCGTAATAGACAATGAAGAAGCTGCAGCGACATTGCTTGGCAGTAACAATATCATCAACTCTACCCGACTTCAATACACCACCGAAGGTCTTGATAACAAGAAAGAAATTGCACTTGTCGTTCCTACTATAGAATCGTACAATAGTCATGACGAGATCCACTTCGGTGATGCCGGTGACGGTCGAGCTGTTGCATGGGTTAGATTCGGAGAGACTACGGACAGTGATGGCAAGCGTGTGCTTGTGATTGACGAGATTCAATCTAAGAGACATCAGGACGGAAGAGAAAAGGGATATAGAAACGATAAGGTTTTGACCGCTCGTCTAGACGCATTGAAAGAAAGTGCAGCTAAAGTAGGAATGACATTCAATGCAGATGTTAGAGGTCGCTCACTTCAATTTCTTGACATGGAGGGAAATCCTATTGGGACAATAACCCGCAAGCCAACTGATGAACAAAGTGAAATAATGGCACAAGTAAGAAATGTGCTATTCACCAATGACGGCGTCCCTTCTGCCCCATTTGAGAAGAATTGGCAAGAACTCGCCATGAAACGTATGCTACGCTATGCCGCTGAAAACGGATTTGATAAAGTGGCATGGACTACTGGAGAACAGCAGGCAGAGAGATATAGTCTCAGTAAAGCTGTAAAAAAAACAACTGTATCCGTTATGTCTGACAACACAAGAATGGTTACACTTGATTTCCGTCATGATGAAGGATATATGGACTTCAAGCAGATGCGTGTTGATGAAAAAGGCACTATCATAGGAGGTGACTTTACAGGTTCACAGTTATCAGATATTGTCGGAAAAGAGTTCGCAATCAAGATAATGAGTGTAGAAGCAGAAAGAGAGACATTTACTGACAATGATTTAAGAATCGGAGGTGAAGGCATGAAAGGATTCTATGACAAGATCCTTCCTTCTTTCGTAAGCAAATACACCAAGAAATGGGGCGGTAAAGTCGAAGAGACCGAATTGCCTGAAACAGGTTTGAGCATGCATTCCGTTGATGTCACGCCTCAGATGAAGGAAGATGTCATGAAAGGACAGCCGATGTTCCATAAAGGTCAGATGTCTTTTGATTTCTTGAATCAACAAAATACACCTTTATCTGATACAAGACTGCGTAAACTTGAAGAAGGTGAAACAAGTAAAATCGAGAGAATCTTTACTGAAAACAAGAACTTTGATTTCACTTCAGGCGAAAAGATTGAATCTATTGATGATGTCGCATTTATCTTCAAACAACTGGAAGATGAAAGCATTGAGAATTCATTCGCCGTATTGGTAAAAGACGGCAAACCTACAGTCATACATCTCGGTATGGGGTCATACACAGCAACAGGATTGAACGGATCCGCACTCAATGTAGCTGTAGAACGCATACAACCTGACAAGATTTATTTCATACACAACCATCCTTCAGGCAATCTAACCGCTTCTCGTCAAGATATAGAGCTCTTGAACAGATTGAAAAGCACCTACGGAGATATTTTTGAAGACGGTATCATTATAAATCTCCGCTCGGGCAAGTTCGCAACATTTAACGCTGAGGAAAAAAACATACATGATGAGAAAAACATCGACAACGCTGTACCTGTAAAAGTGTATTCTTTCAATAAGCAAGTATTTGAAAAGAATTATGATCCAGCAGAGACTTTCAAAATAAGGAGTTCATCTGACGTGGCAAAATTTATATCTTCACATAGATTGGGCGAAAGACCTAAATTGGGCATACTTGTCTGCAATAATCAGCTCGGAGTCGTTGGCAATGTGTTTACACCATACACTAAGGTAACCAAAGAAAATGCAAAAGATATTGCAAAAGATATCGTTTACTATACCACTTCTATGGGCGGTACATGTGCTATGATGTTCGGAAATGCCAATATATATGAAGTTGGAAGTAAACGTATATCACAACACGTTGAAGATATTTCTACTGGATCCATTAAATTGATGGATTATCTCAATATGCAGAAAGACGGTTCCTATTGGAGTGCTTCTGATGAAGGAGTCAGTTTCATGCGTACTTCAAGCGGAACAATATACGGATGGACCGTTGACGGCAAGGTCTATCTTACTAAAGACGGTATCAACCCGAACACTCCTGTTCATGAATACAGTCACTTATGGGCAGAAGCATTGATGAAAAACAATCCTTTTCTATGGAGTCGTATCGTCAATGGTCTAAAAGACACTCCTGTATGGAACGAAGTGATGTTGGATGAAGAATATTCAAGCATTCATCATAACGACAATCTCGTTGCAAGTGAAGTGCTGTCCCGTCTTAGCGGAACAGAGAACTATCGCCGTACTATGGAAGAAGCACAAAGAGAGATTGAATCTGAAAAAGGCATATTCGCAAAGGCAGAGAAGATTACTATTTGGGAACGTGTAAAGCAAGCATTGAAGGACTTTTGGAACTGGGTCGTCAAGACCTACGGCACAAATAACATCACTCCTGAAGAAGCTGTCAATATGACCTTGAAGGACTTCTGGAACGGAGTAAAACCGAAAGGTGCAAGAAGCATTGAAGCTGCCAGCGATATCGCTAATGCAGAAGAAGACGATGAAGTTTTATATAGAAGTGATAATGAAGATAGTTTAAATAAAAATAAAGTTAATTATCCAGCTCAACGCAGACAGATGGTTGAGCATGCAGAAAATCTTGCAAAGAGACTGCATCTTGACAACATCGAAATAGTGAACAGCGTGAGCGGTTTGGAAGGAAAGAAGAAATCCGCTAAAGGCTTCTACGACCCTAAGACAGGTAAAATCACAATTGTCATACCTAACAACACAAGCATAGCAGACATCGAGAAGACATTGCTTCACGAAGCTGTCGCTCACTATGGCTTGCGTCAATTATTCGGGGAACACTTTGACACTTTCCTTGATAACGTTTACAACAATGCTGACGAGAGCATCCGCAAGCGCATCGCAGAACTCGCCATTAGAAAGTACAACTATGATTTCCGCAAAGCTACTGAAGAATATCTTGCATCTCTCGCTGAAAGCACCAACTTTGAGAATGCTCAGCAGTCAAGCTGGTGGCAAAAGGTTAAAGACTTCTTCGCTGATATGCTCAGCAAGTTAGGATTTAGGGATTTCAGAGGAGTTACTCTTACTGACAACGAACTTCGTTATATCCTATGGAGAAGCTATGAGAACCTTTCTTCTAAAAGACATAAAGGCGTATTCGGACAAGCAGCTGATATTGCGAAACAATATGAACTTGGCGTAGGTGACTATGCCAAGTCGTCAGAAAACGAAGATGATGTTTTGTTCAGAGACGGAGATCCTGAGATTCATGAGAAGGAGTTGGTAAGAGACAAATACGACAGACGTATAAGAACAGGCTGGTATCAGTCAAAAGAAGCCATGCAGGATTCTATGCTTTCACTCAAAGAAGCGATGAAAGATATTGCAGGTATGGAAATTGAAGATATTGACGGTTTTGAAAATGCCTATCTCGGGGAAAACCGTCTGTCAAGCGTCAACAAAGCGGAAGCAGACGCTTTTGCTCGCATATTGTTCAAGCCAATGCTTGATGAAGTTGCTAAATTAGCACCTACAGCAGCGGAAAGACAAGAACTCGTTGACTATATGATGGCTAAACATGGTCTTGAACGTAACGAGTATATGAGACAGCAGGCTATGCAAAACGGCGAGGACGCTAACCGTGACTTCGCAGGTCTGACATCTCTTACAGGTTTTGATGATATAACAGCAGCGGAGGCAGAAGCGCAAATAATGGTTAATGAATACGAACAGAATCACGATACCACCGAGTTATGGGATAATGTCAACGCCGTAAGCAAAGCTATTCTTTCCAAAACATACGAATGCGGATTGATAGATAAGGATACGTTTGAAAACATTTCAAATATGTATGAATTCTATATTCCATTAAGAGGTTTTGAAGAAAAGACAAGTGATGAAGCATACGCATATCTGTCACATATACACAATGCGTTCAATGCTCCTATCAAGAAAGCGGAAGGACGTACATCAAAAGCAGATGACCCGTTCGCATATCTCCAGTCAATGGCTGAAAGTGCTATAATGCAAGGCAACAGAAACAAGCTTGTCAAACAACGCTTCCTCAACTTTGTGCTTAACCATCCAAGCGACCTCGTATCCATCAGCGAACTATGGTTGGAATATGATAATGTCGATGATGAATGGAGACCTGTTTTCCCTGATAACATTGATACCAATGATTCAGGAGAAGTCGTTGAGCAAAAGATGAAGGACTTTGATGAAAAGATGGAGTTATTGTCGCAAAACGAACCTGACAGATACAAGAAAGGCCGTGACGCCATCGGCATTCCTTATAGAGTTGTCGAGAAAAGAGACTTGCAGCAACATCAGGTTATCGTCAAACGCAACGGAAGAGATGTCGTGCTGACCGTTAACGGCAATCCTCGTTTGGCTCAGGCATTAAACGGACAAACCAATCCTGACAACGACATGTCCGGTGCTATTGGCACAATACTCCGTAGTGGAGAATGGGTTAACAGACAGCTGAGCGCATTCTATACCACTCGCAACCCTGACTTTATCGTTTCAAACTTCCTGAGAGATATGCTGTACTCAAATTCAATGGCTTGGATCAAGGAATCCCCTAACTACGCATTGCGTTTCAACAGAAACTATATGATAGCAAATCCTATAACTATGAAACGCTTGTTGAACAAGTATCGCAAAGGCACGCTTGACACAAGTGATAAAATAGAAGGCATGTTCTATCAGTTTATGATGAATGGTGGAGAAACAGGATATGCCAATGTAAGAGATATTGAACAACATAAGAATGACATACGCAAAGAATTAAGAAGATCTAACGGCAGACTCAAAATTGGACGTGCGTTTAGTCTGTTGGCAGAACGTTTCGATGGACTCAACAGGGCTATTGAAAACTGTGCTCGTTTCGCTGCATTCATGACTTCCAAGGAAATGGGCAGAACTACAGACCGAGCCATTTATGACGCAAAGGAA
This sequence comes from Bacteroidales bacterium, assembly GCA_045648285.1. Taxonomy (GTDB): domain Bacteria; phylum Bacteroidota; class Bacteroidia; order Bacteroidales; family F082; genus Limimorpha. The sequence continues at coordinate 26,458 of JAZRNQ010000170.1, forward strand.
ATCTCCGTAAACTTCAACAAGAAAGGCAGTGGCTCAAAATTCTACGGAGAAATAGGGCAAACAGTTGCTGGCAATACTTCATCGTTAATATCAGGTTTAGGTCGCAGCAGTTATGTTTTCTGGAATGCAGCAATTCAAGGTACAACTAATTTCGGAAGACAAATCAAACGTCATCCAGCAAAGGCATTCACAGGAATAGCGTCAATGTTCCTTCTCGGTGCTCTTGTTGCTTTCTTAGGCGGTGACGATGATGACGACGACAATAAGAATTCATACTACAATCTTCCAGAATATGTAAGACGCAGTAATATTCTGTTCAGTGCAGGCAAACACTGGATTTCAATACCATTGCCAGTTGAATACAGAGCAATATACGGATTAGGAGAATTGATGATATCTACAATTAGTGGCAAAGAACACTTAACTGACAGTGAAATCGCTGAAGCTATTATCGGCCAAATGTCACAAATACTACCTTTGGACTTCATGGAAGGCGGTGGCGATTTGAATGCAGTTGTGCCATCAGCCGCAAAACCATTATGGGAAGCATATGTCGCAGAAAAAAGTTGGACCGGTTTGCCTTTATATAAAGACACCCCATACAACAAGAATATGCCAGAATGGACCAAGGCATACAGCAGCGCAAACAAGCATATCGTAAACCTAACAGCTTCATTAAACGAAGTAACAGGAGGTGACAGATATACAAAAGGTAATATTGATATCAATCCTTCAAAAATAGAATATGTGCTCAAAGGCTATTTCGGAGGTGTATTCAACACAATAGACAAGATGGCGAAAATGGCTGAGACAGCAGCTGGAGAAAGAGAATATGACCCTCAAAATTTCTTATTGCTTAACAGAGTTGTCAAAGCTGGCGACGAGCGTACTGAATACAGGGCTGTTAATAACGAATATTTCCGATTAAAGAAAGAGCATGACGATCTTAAATCTCGTATTAAAAATTACGAAAATGATACTTATAATGGAATATTCGATTATGCTAACAAAATTGATTTTCTTTATAATTCTCCTGAATATCAAAGATACGAAATCTTTGAACTATACAAAAAAGAAATCGAATCTTTGAACGATATGATAAAGAACACTTATGATAATGATGAACGAAAAGAACTTGAAACATATCTCAACGAAATCAAAAAAGAGATGATTGAAGAAATGAACAAGACACGCAAACGTGCGTAAAGAGTTAAACTTATGATGAGTGCTTGGGGTGTTACATTTGCACCTCGAGTACTCATTTAATTAAGTTAACAACAATGCCAACAAAAAACAACAAAATACTATCCCTTAGCCGTGTAAAGCCCAAACAAAGTGATGACACGGAAATGGATAGCGTTAAGTCGGAAAAGAAAAACGACAACCGAAGGGCGTTCAATATTCTCATGGAAGCCCAGCATTATTGGAATATGATGGACGATTTCCGTAAGGAACGCGAACGTAACAAACGCTACACTTACGGCAAACAATGGGACGACGTAATCAATGTGGACGGTCGTGCTATGACAGAAGAGAACTACATCAAGAGTCAAGGCAATATTCCTTTAAAAAACAACCTTATCAGAAGGCTTGTCAAGAATGTATTGGGCGTATATCGCTCGCAATGCAAAGAGCCTACATGCGTAGCCCGTGACGGAGACGAACAGAAATTAGGTGAAACGATGTCAACCATACTGCAATGCAACATGCAGCTCAACCGAAAAGATGACCTTTATCCACGCTGCCTGGAAGAGTTTCTTATTAGCGGTTTTGTTTCTGGGCGCAAGTCTTTCGGTTGGCGCAACGGCATGCTGGACTGCTGGACCGACTATGTACAGCCTAACAATTTCTTTATCGACAATAAGATGAGAGATATAAGAGGATGGGACGTAACATGTCTCGGAGAGATACACGACATTACGTTCGGCCAGCTCTGCGAGCAGTTTGCCACATCTCCAGAAGAGTTCCAGAAGCTAAAAAACATCTATAACTTAGCATCAGACAGGAACTACCTTGCATCAACAGCGAAGAGTTTCGGTTATAGCAAGCTTGAGAATTACGATTTTCTTCTTACAACCGAACCTGGGTTATGCCGTGTCATAGAGGTATGGCGTAAGGAACAGCGTCCACGATACAGATGTCACGACTATAATAACGGAGACATTTACAAGATTAATATCGATGATTATGGCAGTATGGTCAAGAACGTTAATGATGAACGTTTGAGAATGGCAGCCGAAATGGGTATGCCAGAAGATAATGTTGCCTTGATTGAAGCAACGTGGTTTATTGATGATTATTGGTATTTCTATTACCTCTCTCCTTTCGGAGATATTTTAGCGGAAGGAGAAACACCATACGAACACGGTTCCCATCCGTATGTTTTCAAAGCATATCCATTCATAGACGGGGAGATACATTCCTTTGTCGCAGATGTTATTGACCAGCAAAGATATACTAACAGACTTATAACCCTTTACGACTGGATTATGAGAGCCAGTGCAAAAGGAGTGCTTATGATGCCTGAAGATGCAATTCCTGACGGAATGTCCATAGATGACATCGCAAGCGAATGGTCTCGTTTCAACGGTATCATATTGTACAAACCAAGCAAGTATGGGAATATACCTCAGCAAGTATCGTCCAACTCTACAAATATCGGCATTTCTGAGCTGCTTAACCTACAGCTCAAGTTTTTCGAGGACATTTCAGGCGTAAACGGAGCATTACAGGGGAAACCAGGATTCTCCGGCCAAAGCGCAGCGCATTTTAATATGCAGACGCAAAACGCCACCATGTCATTGCTGGATATTTTAGATACATTCAGCAGTTTCGTCATTGACGGAGCATACAAAGATGTGAAGAACATGCAACAGTTCTATGACACTAAAAGAGTGTTCAACATCGCTGGCAAAAGCGGTGCAAGCATCGTATATGACCCTAAGAAAATCCGTAACGTTGAATTCGATTTAAGCATAACCGAAAGCACTACTACACCTGCATACAGAATGCTTGCCAATGATTTCCTGATGGAGCTTTACAAATCACAAGCCATAAGCGTAGAACAGCTTTTAGAGTTCGGCTCCTTCCCGTTCGCAAAAGACATGTTGCAAAGCATCAAGTCACAGAAAGAACAGATGGAGCAAGGCCAAGTTCCTGACGGCATATCTCCACAGCTTATGCTGCAGGCACAGCAAGGTGCGAATATGAATGCTGTAAACAGATTGTACGGAGCAATGAGAGCATAACAACAAAAGGTGTCAAATTTGACACCTTTTGTATTTTATTTCCCAACACTGTGTGTAGCAAGCGGGTCGTTTGTCAATGTGGCAATTCCGTCAATGCCGTTCTTGTCTTCATAGTTATAGTTACTTCTCATTATTTTTTCTCCTTATTGTTTCGTTTGTCCTTTCCACCTTTTCTTTTTGCGTTATTCAACGATTCTACCCAATGATAGTATTGCATTCTCTTCAAGTCAACCAGTTCATCAGTGGATTTTCCTTCTCCGTTCTTATGTGCAGTATAATAGAATGACGCTTTTTTGACATCTATCATCTTGGCACTATTTTGATAATAACCTTTATGTCTCAACTGTCTGTAGTTGTTTCGGTCCGTGACTATCAGCTTGTGAGTTTTGCCATTTGGAAGAACGTAATAACGCTTTCCGTTTTCTTCATGCGCCTTGTCCGCAATTCTGATCGCTTCCTTCAATCTTAGGTAAGCGAGAAATTTTTCAATTATATTCATAGTTGCTTTTGATTAAAGTTGTTTATATTGTTGCTTCTGAAATGATTCTTGTTTTCCTCTTGATACTACCTTGTTGCTGTTTCTTGATGATTACCGGCAAATCCATCTCGTTGAAACAGATGTGCAATCCTATCGCCCTTGTCATAAGCAAGTCGTCATGCTTGCCTGTTATCGCACCATACGAGCCGTTCTTTCTCTTCTCGTAGCACTGATATTCGAATATGCATCTTTCATCCCTCTCGACATACATCCTATCTCTTATGACCTTGACAAGATTATGTATAATCATAGGTTTTGTCGCCGTGTTGGTATGAAATCCATATTTGACAGGAAGTTTCGCGCGAATATCCTCTTCGGACCTTTTTCTTGCATACAATTCACCTGGATAGACATCAGCAATAAGATTGAGAATAAAGTGCGACATATCGCCTTCAACATTTCTTTCCTTATCGTGCGTCTCCAAAGTGTTAGACTCTATAACCAACAGAGAGTTGTTGTAATACGCAGCTATCTGCGCAGCTTTCCATGCGAGAAGGTCTATATCGGTATGTCCGTACCATTGTGCCACAACTGCAGGCTTGTCACCGTCCATCATGAACAGCCTGTCGAACACCACAATCACGGAGAAGTCCGCCTTGTTAGAACGGCCTCCGACATCCACAACTGTAAGATAACGGTTCTTGCATAACACATCATCGAATACCTCAGGCTTTGACCATATATACAAAGGACCTTGACTATCTTCTTTGAAGCGTAGATTCTGAAACGCCTTCTTTCCATCGTCTCCATCGGCATACACATCGCCGATGTACTTAGGCTTCTTGCATGACGATTTCAGTTCTTCTACCTGATATTTGTCGAATACCCGTGCGCCTGAGTGAACGAACGCTTCAACGTCATCAGATGGATATTCAGAAGCCATAAGGCCATGATCTGTGTATTTCCTGCGTTCATGAATATACCAGTTGATAGCTTCAAGCGTAGCACCTTTTTCCCACAGCCACCAGAGATATTTGCCAGACACCTCTCTTGAAGAAGGTTCGTGGTCGCTGTTCCTGTTACTGTACAAACGATGAGCGAACTGTTCTTTTTCTTTTTTGCTTATGAATGGCATTGAATATATGTCGATGTCAAACCAGCTAATGAATAATGCTTCAAACTGTGACTTGCCTTTCTTGGCATCGTCGTACTCGATATGAAAGAAGTTGCCAGCTCCATTAGCGGTGCTCTCATATACTATCATCGTATATGGCTTATATAAAATACCTGATGTAGCTGAGCGGACTATATCTTCAGGTTTCTTCCCATCCGTTTCCTTCCATATACCTACTTCGGAAAGATGCACAAGGTTATAGTCACCGCCACGACACGAGTCTGGACGCTCAGCTGTGCCTATCTTAATCTTGCAGTTTCTCTGTGGTACCCTATGAGTGCTTCCTGACTTTCCGACAGATACAAGCTTCGGTTCGTTTTCATCATAAGTCTCATCAATCTTATACAACATATCTATAGGATACGCCTTGATCATCCTGTCAAACATATCCTTAATCTCGTCAGAACCTGTTCCCTGATGAGCGATGATAAGACTGTTAAGACCTACCTTATGAACGAGCTGAAGCCAAGCTATATAAATCTGTGATGTTGTTGAGCCACCCCACTGACGTGCTTTAAGAAGTATAAGACGAATAGGTTTGCCCGCCTTGCGCAATGCTTCAAGACGTTCAACAAATTTTCGTTGAGGACGTGTCAAACGAAATAGAACATCATCGCCACCGCCCTTGTTCTTGATATAGACAAAAAATGCTGCCCAGAAAGGAAAGTCATATCTGCATCTAAGCTTTATGAACTGACAGACGACTTTTTCATATTCCTCGTCATAATTTTCTATGTAGAAATCCTCGTCCTTCGTACGTTCCTCCAGCTCTATCTCTTCCAACAGTCCCCTAACGGTTCCATGTTTGACGAGTTTTTTTACAAGAGGAATGTTCATCATCTCGACAGGAAGATATTGTTGGTGAATGGGAAAATCTTTAATGACTACCAGCTTCCTCTCTCCTATTGAGTTTTTACCTGTAATAGGACAGAAAGGCGCATTGATAACATCAAGCCTTTTTTCATTCTCTTTCAATATCTCGAACACCTTTGCCATTATCTCTGAATAGGTTTGTTCAACAAAGCATAGAATAGGCCTAATACATAACAATACATATGTATCATTCCATTGGTATTAGGCAATAAGAATCCCAATGCGAGATAGAAAAGCATCCAAGACTGATAGTATGCCTTTCGCTGTACTTCAAACGATATTGAAGCAAACAGAAAGAATACGACACCCGACATTCCAAGTGTAGGGATATCGCTCAGCATAAACGAAGGCACCGAAACGGCAGCTAAATATGATAGATTTAATCTCAATATGCTAATGTCATAGAGAAATACCACACTCAACAAGCACCAGGCATTAAGTGAGGCATGTAGTATATTGGCATGAAAGAATGGATATAATAAACGTTCATAATATTCACATTCAGAATACGCCTCGACTTTATAATCGCTATTCAACAAAGAAGCGACAATAACCAACACCGCTATTACAATAGATGTAATCTTTTCATTCGTTCTCTTATCCATTGCTTTCTGTATTTGCTTATCATTACCTTGGCCGTTCCTGGCGATAGATAGAATTTAGGTGCTTCCTGATATATTGCCATAGTACATAGTTCTATCAACGTCTTGTTTGGATATTGTCTCTTCAGAACCATGACACGACCATACAATTCTTGAAACATTTCTCTCTTTGTGGGCCACATAGTGTCAAGAACATCTTCCCCTCTAATCATGGCGGACACTACCAGCGCACAGCGTGTTTCGCTTACCCAAAATCTTTTTGACGGTTTATCCACGATAGTTTTATAGAGTTCGGTCATACTGATATACTTGCATGAGTCAATGTATTCATCATGCGCTCTCATCAAGTCTCTGACACGCTCTTCTGAATATTCTATCTTGGTTCCTGGCTGTTTCATCGCATTGTCATTTCTTTCAAAAATAATGGTTTTATGCGTTAAAAGATAAACCTATGGTATGCTTTGCCGTCTTTAATTTTGCTCTTGTTTCAAAATATAAACCAACAATTTAACAGTTATGTCTGATATTAAAAAAGTTAAAAGTAACAGAGAGCTATACAATGAAAGATTGAAAGCTAAATATCCTGACAGAGAATTTGCTGACGACGAAGCAATCTTCGGTCAAATCAACGATGATTTTGCACATTACGAACAAGAATTATCCGGCTATCAGGAGAGAGAGAAATCACTTTCTGACCTTTTTTCTTCAAATCCAAGAAGTGCCGCATTCCTTATGGATTGGAGCAAAGGAGAAGATCCTATGATCAACATGATAAAAAAATACGGTGACGATTTCAAAGCTGCCCTTGAAGACCCTGAAAAACAAGATGCACTCGCCGCCGCAAGCAAGGAGTATGCAGAACGTATCGCTAAGGAAAAGGATTACGAGGAACAGTATAAAAAAAATATCACAGAAACTCTTGTCATTATCGAAAATCTTCAGAAAGAAGAAAACATCAGCGACAATGAGATTGACGACTGTATTGGATTCCTTTCTGGTATCATGAAAGATGCTATCCTCGGCAAATACAGTAAAGAAAGCATACTTATGGCCCGCAAGGCTCTCAATCATGACATTGATGTAGAAACAGCAGACCGAGAGGGTGAAGTTCGTGGAAAGAATGCCAAGATTGAAGAGAAGCTTCGCAAGAACAGAAAGAACGACGGTACTGCTAACCTTTCAGGCAAGAACAACACCGGATCTAAACCTATGCCTGACCTTGGAGCCATAGGACGCTACGGACAAGGATATGAAAACATCTGGGAACGTGGCGGAGAGAAACGAAAAAAATACAAATAATCCATTATCAACCAATTAAATTATTACAAAAATGAAAAAAACATTCAAATTTCTTGGTCGCTTATTGCTGATGGTATTGGCATGTGCGACAGGTGCATCATCCGATGTGCTCATGGCTAACGCCACGGATTTACCAGATGCAGGTGTAATTGAAGCAGGCGCTGCTGGTACAGACGCTACTGCTGGTATAGCAACTGAAACAGCGGGACGAGACTACGGTGACCCCGACTTCTACCTTGAAGACGTTGACAAACGCATCGTAAAAATTAGACCGATGGCTACACCTATCGACCAGATCAGCCGATATGCGAAGTCGTCAGAAACCAAATCATTCGAAGTCAAGTACTATTCTGTTGGCACTCGCGAAATCACATGTACTACAACAGAAAAAATCGCAGCAATGACAAGCGGAGCAAGCACCGTATTGCATATCAGTGATGAAAACATGTTCACCCTCGATGATACCATCAGAGTCGTAGGAATCAAGGGTATAACCAATTACAAAGGTAACGCTTACGAACCTTCAAAAGAAATAATTCCTGATTTGGTATTATGCGTTTGCGGCAAAGACCCTCAATCCAATAAACCTATTGTATTTGCAGTCAATGGCAACATGCTCAACGGACAGCCAATCGGCGTGCCAGAGATTCCAGCCGGTACAACATTAGTGCGCATGGGCAAGGCATGTGGTGAGCTTGATGCTCAGACTGGACGTTTCAATAGTCTTCCAACCTCAGAATTACAATACTGTCAAAACTTCATGATGCAAGTGGAACAATCTACACTAGACAAGATAGCTGCAAAAGAAGTCAACTGGGGATTCAGCGATATTGAAGAAGATGGCATCTATGACATGCGTATAGCCATGGAAAACTCATTCCTCTTCGGTGACATGAACAAAATCAAGCATACAACTAAAGACAACATGGCCCAATGGTTCACACGAGGCATCTGGTGGATGGCTGCAAAAGATATCGAAGTTGGAGTATTGGAGAATAACAAAGCTGTTATCACAGACGACAATCTTGTTGACATCACAAAAGAATTATTCGTCGGCACAGGTATCGGCAACAAGAGAAAGATTTTATTCTGCGGTTCTGACATGCTTAGCGCATTCTCTAAAATAAAATCAGAAAAATTCAGACTTAAAGATAGTGTGGACGTTTGGCACCTCAAGTTTAAATCATGGGACACAGACTTCGGTGAAGTCCTTACAATCCACCACGAATTGTTCGATCTTAATGGTATGAGCGATTGCGGATTCGCTATGGACCCTGATTACCTCTCAAAGAAAACACACGTGTCATGGTCAAGAAGCATGTTGGACTTGAAAACTGCAGGTATCAGAATGACAGAAGCTGCTGTTATCAGAGAAATTTCATGCTTGTATTTGCGTAACGCAAAAGCACATGCACGTATGAAACTCGTTCAAGCAGCTTAACATCAATAGATTCAACAAAGACAAAGGGATGGGAATTTTGAAATCCCTTCCCTTTTTTCATATAAAAACACATAACCATGACAACAAAAACATACAAATCACCATCAAATATAGCCATCAACGTCGTGTTGTCTAACGGCAGCAACCTGCTGGTTTCTTTCTCTTCTAAGACTATAGGAGGAAGCATATTCACGACATCTAACGAAGAAGTCCAACAGGCTATTGAAAGACATTATAACTACAACAAGTTATTTTTCTTGGAAAGAACTGTGATTACAGAAGACAAGGTTTCAAAAACAAAAAAGAATACCCCTGTTAATACTGTTAATAAAGAATCTGCTAAATCGGAAAACATCAACAACGATGAACCGAAAGAAGACAATTCTGAATCTACAGAAGAAGAAACAGATAAAGATGAGGAATTGACTGTTGAAGAGGATAATGAAGAAACTGAAGCTACAGAAGAAGTTGCCGAAAGCGATGTCATTACAGACGGGATGACCGAAGTAGAGATTTCAGATTTGGTAAGTGCCAGAGAATATCTCAACGAGAATTTCGGCATTGCAAAACAGAAAATTTTGTCGAAGGCAAGCATCATAGAAGCTGCCAGAGCATATAATATCGTATTTGTAGGACTGTCATAAAACTTAGCATTATGGCAACCTACCAAATCGATAAAATATTAGAAGACGTCAGAGTGTCGCTTGATATGAATCAGACCAGCGATGCTCTGATTGACTTTAATGATGAAAGCACACTTTCAATCAACGATATAATCAAATCCAAGATTATAGAAGCTGTCAAACGTGTACATATCACAGCGCCTCCACACCTGCTTGATTTCGGAAATCATTTCGCTAATTCCATCACTTGGAATCCAAATGGCAAAAGCGGATGGACAATCCTGCCTGATGACTTCATGAGACTGATAGTATTTGAGATGAGCGACTGGGAAAGACCATGCTTTGAAGCTATAGGCACGGATGAACCTAAATACAGGCTTGTACGTTCAAAATATCCTGTCATTGGAACACCTCAAAAACCGATAGTAGCGATAACAATCGGACCTAACGGCAAGATGCTGGAGTTCTATTCCTGTAAGGACGACAGTGCAACTGTAAACAAAGCTGTTTATCTGCCTTATCCCGTAATTGATGAATTTGACAGCATAGAGATTTCCCAAAGATGTTATGAAAGTGCTGTTTACATAATCGCCGCATTAGTCCTCGCCGCATTAGGCGAGAACGATAAAAGCGCACAATTCAATGAATTAGCCAAAACTAACTTAATATAAACTAATTATGGCAAACGACACAACAAACAACGGATATAAAAACACACATTTCCCTGGTGATGTCAGTGTGTCCCGAAATGTTAATATCGGCGGAACTCTTACACAGCAAGGGAGTGCACATATCAAAGGAAGCGTTAAAATTGACGGATGGCTTGATGCAAAGAATATCAAAGGTGATTTAGTCAATAAAGGTTTGTTTGAGAATAAGGAAAGACTGAAAAAAGCACTTCCTAAACCAAAATCGGGGTGGTATGCTCTGGTGCTTGATCATTCTGATGATAAAGCAGTGTTCAAACCTAAAATCTATTTGGCAAAGTCTGGAGAATGGTGCTCCACTGAGCAATACTTTGATGGTATATATATAGACTACGATTATTATGATGAAAAGTTAAAATCGCTGGGATACACTTTTTTAGATGACGCAACACCGACAACTAAACCTCAGCCTATCACCACAGACAGCAAGGTGTTCTACATCGCCACAGAAGAAGGTGAGTATTCAAATTTCGGCTTGGGAAATATCAGCGAATTATCTATTATCAAGAGCGACGGAGGTACTTGGAAGACTGAGGGATTGGGAGTGCCACTTAATCTTTTTGAATCAGTATTAAAATCGAGTCAAACATATTATACGACCGACAATGACGCAGGAATAATGTCTAACTTTAATCAATCAACAAACGAAAGTTCTGTTATAAGCACATCTGGTCTTGGCTATTGGGGTGTTATTGCTAATTTCAACAAGCCAATAACTATACACTCAGCACTTTCAGTAGCGACATTTAGTTCTATGCCTAAAGTTGGTGCTCAAGATTTACGTTACATTAGACCAAATGGAAGTACAATTATTCTATCTCCAGAAGAAAATGAAAATTACATACTAATAACTATTGATAGTAAATTCAAGGCAATAATTGTTGAAACAGAGAATCTAGATAAGCGCATTACTAATATTGAAGAAAGTTTAGCAAGTTATACTAACCTTGCTCCTGATTTAAGAAATGGGATTTATAAATTGGTAAATAGTGGTCTTGTGTTTGCATCATCTGATTCATATAAGACAATACAAGTGGATGTTAATTCTGGTGATACTTACTTATATAGAGCTGTTCTCGCCGAAACATCAGACATAGCAGCTGTTTGTTTTACAAATGATAATTCGGAAATAATAGCTCCTCTATACAGAGTTTCCACTGCTAATAAAGGGAACATCGCAAAGGGTGTCGTTAAAGTTCCGGAAGGTGTGACAAAAATTACTTTCACAACAACTGTTAATGACGACAATCCTATTTTTGCAAAAATAGACGGTCTTCTGAATGTTCAGGAAGAATTAAATAAAATTCAAAAGAATATAGACAATTATGAACCTATATTAGATGTTATTGACGTTAAATCAAAGAATCTGTATAATGGAAAATATATTGATGCTTTAATTAACACTGGAGGCGGCATACAGTATATCGACAACTATGCTACAACAGAACTGATACCTATACTTCCTAATCATTATTATTATCTTAGCGGCCGTAATAAAACCACAACTACTTCCATACGATGCGTTGATGCGGAAGGCAAGAGCTTGAAAGTGTTAGCTGCAGCAACAGGAGAAGAATATAGTCAATATTATTATATGCCTAACGCCACTGCGACAGGCGCACAGTCAAATGGACAGTTCAAGACCCCAAATGACGCAGTTGCTGTGCAATTCATAATAAAGTCACCGAATACAAATTCCGATGCATTCAATAACGTAATGCTAGAAGATGTCGGAGTTGAATATGACCCTACATTCGAGCCATCGCCTTATGAGCCTTATGAGCTGAAGGCTTTTATCAAAGAAGATGCGTTGCCAGAAGAAGTTATTGAAAACATAACAGGACAAAATAAGCGCAAAGCTCCAAGAATATTGCTTATAGGCTCATCGCATGGCATGAACACTATTAGTCAAGTTCCATGGATGTTTTATCGCAACGGCTATGACGAAGTATATGTAGGCAATGTTTACTTGGGTAGTTTTATGATTCAAGAGCTTGCGCAACGTATAGCATTAGGGCAGTCTCTATCTTATCAAGCGTTCAAAGATGGAGCTTGGGGCAAGGACAGAGGAAATTTAGTAATGAATGATTTGCTCAATAAAGAATGGGATGTTATAATATTACAACGTTCAGCCAACACTTGCCAGAAATGGGGTGTCGCAGAATCCACATCATTCGGTTATGTTGTTGATTATATCACCAGTTATGTTAAAGAGACCAAATTGAAAACACCGAGAATACTCTTTAATTCTGGATTTTCTGATGGCAAGGCCAACACAACAGAACAGATAATGTCAACTGCGCTTCAGTGTAAAGATGAATACGGCGTGGAAATAATACCTAACGCTTACGCATTAGCTAACGCAAGAAACACTTGGATGAAGAGTATCGGCACTACAGGGTATCTATGTTACGACAAGCAACACCTTGACTATGGAATAGGATGTTGGCTTGCTGGCGCAACGCTATACGAAGCGGTCATGAGACCCTTGGGAGAATCTATAGAATGCGTAAGCGGCTATGGCACACAGCAGGAGCAGTATGTATTTACAACAGCGGCAAATGCAGAAAATTATACAGAACCTACCGAGAAAATGATAAGAGTAGCCAAGGATTGTGTTCTAGCAGCTTTTAATGCAAACGAACTTAATACCGAATTGGAAACCAAGTATAAATACAAAAACCAAGTCAAGGTGTTCCCTGGATGGGCTAACATAGAAGGTCCTGATGCAAATACTAAGTGTATTCCTGACAATGGCGCATATAGCATCACATTCAGTATATGGAGTGGTTCTTATATCGACGATACAAAAGCGCAACCAGTGATAGTAAAAATGGGTGATGCTGATATTACCGATACAGCCTATACTGTTAATAGCGATAATAGAGGTGGTACAATCAGCATTTCCAATGTAACAGATGATATTGTAGTAATTATACAAACAACAAGGGATGACCCAAACAACCATCCTGCATAATGAACCTCCACCTTAATACCACCTAAGACATCGGGCATGGAGTGACAATCATCTTCATGTGCTTCATGCTCGTCGCCTTTATTAAAAAGGCATAATTCGTTTTTAAATTTTTGATTTTGTGATATAAATAAAAAGATAAAACTTCAATATCAAATTAAGCTAATATTTTTGCATTTAACCAATAATTATAAAATTATAAAATGAGTACCGTAGAAATAGTAACAATAATTGGAACACTGGGTGGATTTGAATTGATAAAATATTTTTTAAATCGTAAAAGCAATTCACGTATGGCAGCCGCAGATGCAGATAGCGCTGAGTTGAAGAATAATGTTGATGAATTTCATTTCCTTAGAGAGCGTATTGAATTTAAAGACAAACAGCTTCTTGAAAAAGAGGAACGATTTGTCAAACAGACTGAACATGTAATGCAGCTCAACAGACAACTGCTTGAGCAGACCATAGAAAACGGCAAGCTGCAAGCTGAAAACAGTGCGTTACGAGCCGAAAGGAAAATGAAGTTATGTGAGGTCAGAAACTGCTCTGCACGTGAACCACAAAGCGGATATTGATATGAAAATACTAATTGACAATGGGCATGGCAAAGATACGCCAGGCAAACGCAGTCCTGACGGAAAATTCAGGGAATACCAATACACCCGTGAAATAGCGAGAAAAATAGTTGACGAATTGTTGACATCAGGTTTCGACGCTCAACTATTAGTTCCGGAAGAAGACGATATACCACTCAAAGAACGAGTTGAAAGAGTCAATAAAGCATGTTCCGACTTAGGGAAAGAGAATGTATTGCTCATTTCCATTCATGTCAATGCCTTTAAAGATGGTAACGAATGGCAGTCACCTCGTGGTTGGAGCTGTTATACAACAAAAGGGAATACCTTGTCAGACCAATTGGCTACAATTTTATACGAGGAAGCCGTCACTATACTTACCGGCCATCGGATAAGAATGGAGATGTCGGACGGTGATGCAGACTGGGAAGAAGATTTCTATATTCTCAAAAAGACATTATGCACAGCAGTACTTACAGAAAACTTTTTCATGGACAATAAAGAGGACGTTGCATTTCTTCTTTCTGATAACGGAAGAAATGCCATTGTCAGAACTCACGTCAATTCAATTAAAAAGTATATAGACAAAAGGAAATTATTATGAAAGAACTCAAGGCAGTGTGTTTTGCTTTAATAATAGCGACTCTTATCGTGTTGATAAGTGTAGGCGGACGCTATCTAATAGAACATCCAGAATATAACGAACCTATAAGAGATACGGTATTTGACACTATCCCCTACTACCATCCTGTGCCTAAAGACAGTACAGTAATCAACTACATAACTGTTGAATTGCCTATCGCAGATGATGAGGAAGATAACATCCTTATCACCAACGATTCAGATAGTACAATTGTCGTCTTACCTATAACACAAAAGATATATACAGACGACAGCACATATAAAGCATACATAAGCGGATATATGACATCGTTAGACAGTCTTTTACTTACAAGACGAACAGAAACGATAATAAAGAATATCCCCTGCCCTGATTACAATGACAAGAGATGGTCGGTAGGCGTTCACATTGGATATGGTCTAACAGTATCATCAACGCCACAATTCACACCATATATAGGAATTGGATTAAGCTACAAATTATTTAATTTTTAAAACCATGACTGAAAGTTTCTTACTAAATAAGGATGATATTTACGAGGAAGTCGCCAAGACCACATTATACACCGGTGCGAAAATGGATGATGACGAGAAGGCATACGATAGAATCTTCACTACAGATGAAGACAAAATCATTCTGAACAGATTTTGGGAAGAATCAAAGATCACAGTCTGCAACTATCTGAAAAGAATATTGCATTCTGAAAAAGAAGACGATAATGTGTTGGAAATAAAGCTTGAATTGTCATCATCTTTTAACACATCATTGAAAAGCAGTATGCAAAGCAGTCTTACATCTTTTTTTGTCATGAATATCACATCCAAGTGGTTTAATTTGACAAACAAACAAGAAGCTGCAGGTT
The DNA here is from genome assembly GCA_045648285.1 of Bacteroidales bacterium. GTDB lineage: Bacteria > Bacteroidota > Bacteroidia > Bacteroidales > F082 > Limimorpha. The sequence continues at coordinate 41,936 of JAZRNQ010000170.1, forward strand.
GCGCAGCCGAAGCAGCAACATATCTTGAAGATGTCAAAAGGAAAGCGCTTTATAAGAAAAAACCTACAAGACCAATATATTAACAAATTAAAACATATATACAATGGCAACTATACCAATCAATGTACAACTTGAAGTCAAGGAAATAATCTATGACATTCAAAACAAGGCATTCTTGACTGGTCAAGCAAGAGAAGCCAGTGGAATCAACTACGAGGCTGCTTCGAATATGCAAGTTAGCGATGATGAAGAAAACAGCTACCAGATTAGACGTTCACTTTCAACGTCTCTAGCTGTGCTGAAAAGCATTCTTAGTGAGCACCTGACAAACGAGAGCGAAAGCTGCGACAATAAGCTCGATAACGAGATTGATAACGGCGGAAGCATCATCCTCGCTTTTGACATGCCTTCTAATTACAACAAATCTTCTGTTGACGCACTCGGAAAGTCTATTCATTCTTATCTAGTTGACAAATCACTTGCTGATTGGTTTGCAATAAATTCAACAGCAGACGCAAGCATCTATCTTGACCGTTCTTTAGTTGACTTGGATAATATCAAGAGAGCATTATGCAAACGTTCACGTCCAGACAGACCAACATATAATTAAAGGCTATGAATAGTAATAGAACTGTAGTACTGGTATTTAAGCGTTCAGAACTTCTTTATGATGCATCTAACTACTCTTTCTTAGAAGCTGATATCATGAAAGGAGATGACGAGCACCTCAAACATCAAGTTTTTGACATTGACCAAAATGGGAATGTTGACAGAGTAACAAGAGTGCTCAACCTCGCACATGCAGAATGTGTCGAAATGCTATTTCCTTATACCAATAGAGAGACAGAAACAAATGAAATTGACGACACCCTTACATCGCCAGAGTTCTACCGTATTGAGATGAGCATTCCTTGCACTTTCTCAGCAACAACTATTGAGTTACTCAAAAACCTCATCCATGAATATTTAATATGCAGAGTTCTTGAAGACTGGATGAGCATTACTAAGCCCGAAAGTCAATCCAATTGGCGTGAGAAACTGGAAGCCGCCAAAAGAAAGATACAAGTTTCTTTGACATCAAGAGGAAAAGTATTGAGACGAAAACAAAGTCCTTTCTAAAAATAAAAGCCGAGTTTTGCTCGGCTTTATTATTTTATCTTAATCTGTTAGTTAGTCTTGTTTCATATTGTATCGAGAAACCTCGCAGACTTTCCTCCTTGCACAATCCACGTATTATTGCCAGTCTGTAACATTTGTATGGAGTTCCTCTAAAACCGTTCATCTTGGCATCATTTGACGACCATACAACAAACCAATTTTTCATATCATTAGAACCATACAGCACTTGTGCGATAGCCATATTATTAAGATTGCCTCTCTGAATTATAGTAGAAATCGTCTTATAGACATCAGGCATTTCCATTTTGACCGGACGTGTGACAATAATCGCTGAAGCTTTATCATTAACGGATTTTGAGAAGTCCACAAGCTTATTATCAATGGTCATAGCCAATGCTTCAGGATAAGAATTTACGTTATCCTTTATATTGCTTGTCATCATCCCCCATTGCTGCGATTTCAATGAATATACATACGCATATCTTGCTTTAGGATTATATACAATTATATGCTGATGCGGATAGTCATACAGCATCTTGCAGCTCAATAAAAATTCACCAAATGGCAATAATGTTATGTCATTCAATGAAACAGAACATGTGACATTGATACTATTATATAACTCAACAAGTTTGTCTGCTTTAGGAAGTTTGTCCAGAGTGAACATATCCATGGTGTTTATCCTGTCGCTGATGCAGGTTACCTGAGAACCGCTGACGAGCATGATACCTCTGTCGGTGGCGAACAGAACGGAATTATCAATCTGTGTTATGCTTTCTTTGTTTATTACCACGTCACGTGAAATAGGCTGACGTGCGGAATATGTACCCGTTGATGTCAGTTCAAGAGCCCATATTCCATCTGAAGTGAATGCATATAAAGGATACTGACCGAACTGTCCTTGTGACAAAGCCTTAGCTGCAGTTGACAAGGCATAAACCTCCATGACAGGAAGCGACACGGTATATTCCTCTGAGAACCGGAACGGATTATTCACATCTGAAAGACGTATGATATTGCCGTATTCTATGGTATCATTGGATGGAATAACAAAATCAGATTCAGTTATTTGCTCTGAAGATGCAAAATCAAGTGGAGCGAACATATTGAAAGCATATGAAAGATTTAGAAATTCATGTTGCTTTAAAGGAATTTCATACCATATAGAACCACTTCTAACATATAGTTTTTTTGCATTATTATGAGGAAATGAAAACATAAGCAAATCATCCGCTCTGAAAGATTGGGATTCCAATGGTATTTCAACATAAGACTTCTGCCCGTTTTCATTTATTTCAACATAAGCCTTCTCAAATGCATTACCACTCGTAGATGTATTTACCGCAGGATTCTGCTTTTTAAACGATGTACATGCATTCTTTATTTGTTCCTTTTCCAGGATGACATTAAGACGGCCGTTATAGCTGAATGTCTGCTTTGATATAGGTTTGTTGTGTCTTTGGCCTAAATCAGATAATGTCTGACGTGTTGTAAGAGATGGCAAAGTTCCTTCAATTATGTTTATCATTCCATCCCATTCATTATTGTTTAATTCTGATAAGTTTAATTCAGATATTTTGTAAAAAGAATTACAACTTGTTAATATGTTTTTATAGCTCTGACCGTCAACTCTTTTAGTTTCAATATAATATCCTCCTGATATAGAACCAATAGCCCCTTTGCTTATTATATACATGTTTATTTTAGCAACATCAGTTTCTGATATTTGCTCTATGGTTTTGAATGCATAAGCTTGATCAGTTTCATTCAAAGCGAAATAATCACTCATTTTATATACGGAATATTTACCAGCAGGGACAGTAAATCCTTCTGGTTGGCTTTCATCAAGAACATCTGAACAAACAGTGTACCTACTACAATCGAATGCGATATAACACTCCGATAATATTTCTGTATAGTTTGTGAAATAGAATCGTGTTTCAGTTTGTCCTTTACCCTCATTGTTTTTATGAAACCATGCTTCAACATAAAAATTCATATTATATTCATCTGCGCCTTCAGCCAATTCTGATACATTTTTCCATTCTTGTTCCGTCATTACTTTCATAGGAATTTTCCCACCATCGTATGACAATTTTCTGATTGACACCAACGATTGTGCACTGTCCGAATAATCCATCAACGGTTCGGTAACAAATATATCAATATCAGTAATTATATCCTTCCAATTACTTATGGTATCCGACACGTCAATTTCTGCATGCAATTTGCCGGCAAAATAGATTGGTTCAAATAAGGCTTTTGTCGTAGATTCATTATTAGAGCCTGTCCCCTTGTTTATTATTACAGAAAACAACGGCTTGCCCCATGTCATAGGAACCATCAATACCGGAACCGTATGACGCACATGAGAACCGTCAAACATACGATATGCAAATCTTACATAAAAAGGTTCAAAGAAATATCCTTTTTCTTTCAGAATCATGGAACGAGGATTGATAGTAGAAAAGACCTTTTCATATATATTTTGCTGTTGCTTGTAGTTTAAACCTATTGTGTCAAGAGTTCCATCGCATAGTTTGTCGCATAGTTCTGGATATAATATCTCATCCAAATTGTCCCCGATGCCATTTATTTCCTCCGACAACTGAGGATTATCCAATGTCTGTTCAAAAATCTCTTTAAACGAATTTGTATTCATCAAATTCGTGCTTATATACGGTCTCACATTCAGTTCAGGCAGTTCATTCCCAAGAGAAATGTAGCTGTCATCCTTCCATAGGAAGTAATATATGCCATCGGAAGTAGAGACAACGAGAGTATTTCCGACAGGTGTTATCTGATATATATCTTTGTCACCAAAACTTTCTATACGAGCATAGCCGCCATTAACAGTCCGCCATCCCAAGTCATTATTGTCCGTAACTACAACATAGTTGATCGAAACGCTTGTCTCATGAACACATTTGACCATGGCATTATTTAATTCCATGATTTCATCCGGCTGCAATATCGGTCTTAACGCACCGTCTTCTTGTATCATATTTAAGCTCATAGCAAGCTCTCCGTCAGAGCTCTCGTAATCTGAAGGAGAAGCTGCATATCCTTTGTATTGTATATCTTTAATCATTTTATAATAGATGTTTGGTTATTATTGGTAACATATTTCCGTATCTGTTATCTTTTACCAGCTCTCCTACCGTCAGCCTCGCAACATCATTCACATTGCATTCTTCAAGTATGACTTTGCTCAATCTGACTGACCAAATCCGGCAGTGTCTTCCGTACTTGCCGCTTGAGCTAATTCTGCCTTCATATTTTCCAGCCATAGGCGAGCGATGTTTGACATACAGGTAAAATTCCTCATCATCAGTCAATATATCAATCACGTCCCCGACAGACAAGCGGAGACGTGAAACTATACCTGATGTAATGTCAATCTTTCCAGAAGCGTGGAAGATGATATCAGGTTTTCTTGCATTTCCCAAGACGCTTTTCATAAGGCTTCCGTATTTGGTAATATGTTTCGTTGTTGACGGTTTTTCTTACTGATATGGGCAGTCTTTTCTGCTTGTCAGCTGACAATCCGTAGTCATAGAATATTCTTCCGACCGTCGGACATAGTGTCTCGAAACCGATACATTTATATTTTGCGTTATACTGTATCTCGCACATCTGTGTTTCCTGCTCTATGTTCGGATTGACCATAAACGCGTATCTGTCCTCGTCAGGAACGAAGAAAACAAATACCTTTGCCATTCCGTCTCCGTCGGCGTTTCTTCTGATATGTGCAAAAAGTCTTTTAGACAATGTAATCGAATTGTCTTTAGGGTCGGCAATCACATAACATCGGCGTGACTGTAACCATAGCTTAAATTCATCCATCTTAATCATGCTCAAAACTACAATTTAATGATGAGTTATCGGTTTAACTTTTTCCTGCTGTTGTCGTAATATACCATTCTTGAACGGAACGTGATTGTTTCGATGAAAGTGTATGTCAATGTAGCGTTGAGCGATGCTATATGTTCTCTGACCGCTTCTTCGCTGCTGAATATGTAGGCACATATTTCACATTCGTTAGTACCCCTGACGTTGACGATGTTGGCGTAATACTTGCGTCCGAACAAGAACGCCATGATTTCTTTTAATGGTGTTGTTTTTGTTTTCATGATCTGTAGCTTTTAAGTTTTTGTGTAAATCCTTGTGTTTTTCCGATAAGAATACTGCGCTGACGCATATATTCCTCATAGGATATTATATTTTTATCGAAAGCCCTTTCGAGCTCAAATAATCTCTCTTCAATTTCTTTGAGTGTCATGTTTTATTCCTCCATTGTTTTAATCTTTCTATCACATCATTTATTTTTTTAATCTCCAATGTGTATAAAGATCAAATGATGACCAGGTATATGCATTATCCTCTCGAAGTGCTGCATAAGGACCTGACATATCAATAAATATATGTCCATTATGGATAATATTGCCATTTTTATCCAAAAATTCAACATCGGTCGACATTGTTGGTATTTCTTCCTTGCAGTTATGCCACTTATTGTCGTTTGGATTTATAGTTATGTATTTCATTTATTATTTTTTAAATATTCGAGTTCTTTTTCAGTCTCTTTAAGTCTTTTCTTTAAATATTCGAGTTCCTCTTCCTTTTCTGCAATCTGCATATCTTTCACCTTTCCATTCCATTCCAACCATCTTGCTTTGGTTGTATCCCTAAATGTTGGAAGAAAAGTATTTCTTTCAATATATTCCATTTCATTACAATGATCTTCGAAATATATTCTAATTTTAGGTGAGACACTCGCATCAATTACACGGAGATAAATCATATCCTCATAATCATCTGGATATTCCTTTATGAAATCCTGAACTTCTTTGTTGCATATCCAGTTAAATATGTAATGCTCGGTATTTAGGATGTAATCTAATATATCCTTTTCCACATTTTCTATTTTAGAAAGTAAATTTTTTAATTCCATAATTATTATATTTTAATTTTCATCATCCATACCTCTCCATTTTTCGGTTAATATTTCGGGATTGTCATAAATATTGCCGATGATTTCTTTGGATGCATTCCATCTTCCAGAGTCAAAACCACATAACCAAAAATCATCGTCTAAGTTCCCATTTAAAGCAGCCATGAATCTACCTTGACGTTCATTATAGAATACCAAGTGTTTTATTTTTGGATTAGCACAACCTAATATATCCCCCTCGTAAATCTCCTTACCGTTTTTATCTTTCATTCCTGTGAATTGTCCTACGGTGTCAACATCAATCGGGTACTTATCCATTCCCTCATGAATGTGAGGAATTGTACTTTGTAGATGAACCTCACCATACGTCCATTCTCCCTCGTTTTTAGGCTTTCCTGCCATAGCCAACTTTACTCTGAAATCTTTTGCTTTAATTTTAGCTCTGAATTTAATTTCTCTTTTCATATGATTTAGTCTTTTATATCAAACTTCCTTTTAATTATTCTTTCGACGCCAACCACCGGCAATGCTATGAGCAAAAAGGCTAGTACAATTGGCCAAAACAATGCACATGTACATATCATATCCGCATAGTATGATTTCTCTAACCAGTAATCAAATTTTAGATTTGAATCCTCTTTCTTGTACTCTTTTATAGCGCAGATGTAAATACCTGTGCATATGATTGCCGAACATAAGAAGTACAATGCTATTGATATTAAAATTATCCAAGGTTTATTCATAATCAACTGTGTCTTTTTAAAAACTCTTCAATGCCTTTCTTTAAATTCTTCAATCTTAACTCGGGTGTTTCCTCTCCGAATATGAACTGACGCAACATCGGTTCTAGTTCGTAGTATTCTTTATTAAGCGTTTCCCAGTCGGTTACATAACGGCGAAGCCTTACTTCAAATCTATTCAGCATTTTTATACAAGAGACAAAATCATGCTTGAAGTCAAATCCGTAAGCTCCTGTCGCTTTGAGGTTGTCTTCCGCTTCGTCCCACCATAAACAGATAACGGATAGCAACTGGTAAATACCACCGAGATAGAATGCCGCATCGTTAAACTCCTTGCTGTTCATTAATTTATCTATCTGCTGTTGTGTCATTTCTTTGCGTTTTTGATTATTCTCCTTTCCCATTTTCTTATCATTGTCTTGTCTTTATTACCAAGTCTTGTAATGCCTTCTCTTTCAAGGAAAGCTGCGAACTTATCAGGATGGAACAGAGCAAACATCGCCATGAGCCCGTCGCCTTCCTTTCGGTTTTGCTTTTTTCTTTGTCGTTTTTTCATAATATCTTTTTTAGAATACCACTACCATTGAAGGGAATGGTGCTGCGTTTTTACTTTGTCCGAACTTTAATCTTCCTTTCACAAACCTAATCTCTTTAGCTTTATGATAGATATAATCATGGAAATAAGCAGTGTCTGTACGGGCTGGGATAAGCATCACAACTGTTGTATTGCTTTTCTTGCTTTCCTCATAAGCCTTCTTGACCCATTTACCAATTTCCTTTCCGTATGGAGGGTTACAGAAGACTCTGTTACCCCCCCAATTTTGAGTTAAGCCATTCATTTCCTTTGTGAAAAACATTTCACACTTCGCATTTTCTGGAGTAGCGCACGGATCTAATGTAAATTGAAACTCTTTGTCGAGTTCATCATAAAACGACTGTGGCGTTTCCCATAAGTCCGTTTTTGAAGAAAACATTATATCAGTATTCATAGCCTTTCCCCTAATTTAATAACGAACACTTCTTCAGCAGGTGCACCCCAATCTGATTTTCCATAGCCAATGGTAATGCTTTCAATTAGATAAGACATTGTAACATTAGTATATCCTCGATGAAAACGAACCACATTATAGCCTCCTGATATTAATGTTAAATCTGCCAGATTTTCACATTTACGCCTTCTGCAATGTTCTATCTCATTTTCATCGTACAAATATCCAATTGAACACCATTTTAAGCAACCCATCAATCTTTTAATCCAATATGGTTTAATCGCTCTGTATTCTTCTTTCTTCTCACCGCAGGCAATCATATCATACCATTTGTGTTTAAGAACTAAGTCAAGTGTTTTCATCATGCAACTTTTTTAACTTCAATTATTTTCTTTATCAACGCTTCACACCATACTCGTGCAATGGTAACTTCTACAGCATTGCCGATATACTTCTTCTGCTCTGCCTGAGTTCCGACAAGAACATAATCTTCAGGAAAGCCCATTATCTTTTTAAGTTCAATAATCTTCAGCATTCTCATCTTTATGTCTATGATTCCATACATAGCCATAAACTCCTTTATCTTTGCCGTCATTGGACTATCTGTGGAATATACTTCAATAGCAGCTTCCCCATTTTCAGTAGCAATAAGATAAGGCGGCATTTTATCCATTCTTGCTATAAGAGTGAAGCAAGGTTTTTCAATTGAACCACCTTTAGACTTGTACTGAGGATTCATCAGATAATGTCGATGAACAGTGACAAGATTGAATTTGGGTGTGGTAGTTACAGTATTGGCAGGTGATTCTATATCGCTTGGAGTCCCGTTGCCGTATTGCATATCCATAAAATATTCCGGTTGGATCAGCGAAAGACGGTCCTTTGTGGTCAATGTTGGAGAGGGATTGTCGCAAGAATGGTTATGACCATTGCCATAATACGCAGATACGAACGCATGATGATCTATAGTTGTGATTGTTCCTGCAGGACCTTCTATAGAATGGTTCTTGCTGTCTGGATGTCCTGAATACTGCTTTGACAGAAATGTCACTTTCGCCATTCCCAATCTGTTCTGTGTCGCCACAACAGGTGAAGGTTCGTCAATGCTCGGTGCTTGGTACTTGCCATTCTTATTCATAGAATTCCATTTGACAAGAAATGCGTCCTTACCGCCTGCCACAAACTTAATCAGACCTGCATAGATACGTTCCAATGTTGCTTCTACCAAAGGTTTCTTGCGTCCGAAGATTGATTCGCCCTCGTCTTCAAGATCCAGACATTCCTTTACAGGTTTCCATTTTTCCAAAGAACCGAAAATGGTGTCTGAACCAGTCTTGCAATGCGTAGCTTCCGGGAATACGATAGGAAGTCCGTGTTTGGCGAATATTCCAAAGAAACGAGTCCTCGATGTGTATGCGCCATAATTGGCAGCGTTGAGGATTCTCCAGTCAAAATCATAACCATAACTCTTTACATTGTTGACCCATCGCATATAGCAACGACCTTTATCCTTCGATATAGGTTTGCCTTTTTCGTCAATATCTCCCCACGACATAAATTCCTCTACATTTTCAATTTGAATATAGTGTGGATTTATAGCTTCAATATATCTGAACAGATGTTCGGCAAGAGTCCTGCTGTCAGCATCACGAGGTTGTCCGCCTTTCGCCTTGCTGAAATTGGTACATTCCAACGAAGCCCACAGCACTATGACAGCATTCGGATTCTGTTCCTTGCATTTCTCGATGTGTGCAACCAACGGAGACAGTTCCAATGTGCGTATGTCTTCTGTAAAGTGCAACGCATCGGGATGATTGGCAGCATGAGATGCAATGGCGTTTTTGTCGTGGTTCACGCAAGCAATAACCTTTGCGCATTGCTCACCGTTGAATCTCGCTGAGTTGACACCTGTAGAAGTACCGCCAGCACCGCAGAATAAATCTATGTATAGTAAATTCATGTTCTTTTTAATTTTTAGAGGAAATTTTCCGATTATTTCCGCTGATTTCTCTTAATATGCTTTTTTGTCTTTTCGACTTTTTACAAAGTTCTTTGACTTCTTTAAGTGTCATGTTTTTCTTTACACATTCAATGATTTTATCCCTGCCTAATTTCTTATAGTATGGTATCCATTCTTCAAGGACGAGGTCGGCAGGTTCTCCTGGTTCTATGGCTTTCTTGACACCATCGCCGACATAGTAAGGACTATCGGGGTCGCTTAACTCGAATATCGTCGCACCTTGCTTGTTGACAATCTTGTAACTTTTACCACCGATTGTGAGCCCACCATAATAACGGGCTACTGAAAATTGAGAGTTTGCCCAATACTCTTCTGTCATTATTACTGCGTTCATTGTTCTTTGGATTTGGATTTGAATTTGAATACTACGTTTGCTTCATACATCTTGCAGAATTCCCTCATTCGACCGCTTTTGGTGTAACACTCATCGAAGCGGTCGCAACTCTCACATTTGTTTGGCACGGATGGCGACATCTTTTTGAGGGTCCATTTGGTTAGTTCTTCTTCCTTTGTTGTTTTTACATAATTTTTACATTGTTTTGATTCTTTTATGTATTTCGGTTCTACCCACAATAACACCATATCAGGTGGGTTAGGAAGGTATCTTTTGCAACTCTGGCGTATCTCACATGTCACGCCACTGCAATAGCTGTAATCTCTGTTCATATCAAAATAATCCTGGTTGTTTTGGGTTAAAATATGCTTCTATCATATCATCTACTCGTTTTTCCAAAGCCTTGCTTTTTCTTAAAGAGTCATGACTTCTCGTGCGGAAATATTCTTTCTGTGCTTCTCGCATTGCTTTAACTGCTGTAATGATTTCTTTTTCCATAGCTTGATTTTTAGAATAATAGATTCTCTTCTTTTTTAAAGTTGCTGATTAATACTTCTGTTTTGATGGTTGTTTTAGCGTTACCAAAGTTGGCAAGCATTAAAGGCATGTCTATTTCCCTCTTATGCCAATCGTTAAGAGATACATAAGAGTCTAATAATTGGGAATTGTAATTTGATAAGATAAATTTGCCTTTTATATCCTGCAGAATAATGAGAAGATCCTCCAGATTTTCTAAACTATATCCTTTATAATGCTTCTGATCTGCACCAGGATACGGAGGGTCAAGGTAAAAGAAAGTGTCTTTACTATCCCTGCTTTTGATAACATCTAAAGCCTCTCTGCATGATATCTGAACATCTTGAAGTCTCTGTTTGAGATAAACATTGAATTCTTCACGTTTGTGTCTAATCACAACACCTGTATGGGATCCGGCAGAACCATTGCACCATTTCCAACCGCCCATTGGCGAGCCATTGAATGACATGTTGATTAATACCCAGACAGACCATGCTATTTCAATATCTGTAGCTTCAATATTACCGTAATATATCTTGTGGGCTCTTCGATATTCAGATTCAGAACAGAGTGTACATTGCACCATATCATTTAATTCCTCGAAATGATTCTGTATGGCTCTGTAGAAAGTGACAAGTCTGTCATTCTTATCATTGATTACCTCAAGATAACTTTTGGGTTTTGCGAAAAATACAGCACCACCACCGAAGAAAGGTTCACAATAGATCCTATGCTTCGGCATCATTTCAATGATAGTTTTCGCCATCTTCTGCTTTCCACCGTAATATGTTAGAGGTGTTTTCATATTGCTTTTATTTTCGATAACTTCCGTCGTTAAACACTATCTTTTCTATCATCTCTCTAAATCTGTCAGTTATTCTCTCGCCATACTTGTCTTTGAATTCTTCGGGTGTGAGATTTGTTGTAATGAATGTCGTTAGCTGTTTGTCATACCGATATTCTATAAGGTCAATAACCGGATTACATACATTGCCGTAATCAAGCACTTCTTTAGGTTCTTTGCCCATGTCGTCTATTCCGAGATATGGTGTTTTTTTGTACACCTCCATCATCTGATAATCCTTACAGTTAGCGATGATATCTTTTACGTCGATGATACTAATTGCAATCTTCTCTTCCTTATCGCTTCTGACTTCGTATTTCAGCTTAAGGAAATTGGTCGCCGATTGTATCGCATTCAGAAGTGACGTTTTACCGTTACCACAAGTTCCTGCCAGCATCAAACCGAACTTCTTTGGAGCGACCAGATGTCTGGCTATTCTTGAGATATTATTGCGAGTATTGCTGTCATCAATATAAACTCTGTTTCGGCTTTCGACCTCAGCCATGTAAGCGGCAAGCAATAAATCCTCTGCCTGTTGCTGTGTCAACGGCCATTTAAAATACGCCCTCGAAGTCTTTTGATGTAGTAGCTGTAACTTCACTGCCTCTACGTTTATCTTTATATCCTTGTCTATCATTGTTTCCCCTTTCTTTATAAAATCTCAACCATGAATTAAAATGTGATTTTGCGTCTTTAATATTGGCGTGTCCCATTTCCTTGCCATCTGCAATACATTGTGATTTGAACTCCTTGCCAAGGAGCAGCTTTAATTTTCCTTTATCCATATCGTGAAGCACCTGCAGCTGATCAAGCCAATATTCCTCATTCATAAGCTGGCTGATTTCTTCGTCAAGGGTTACAGGCTGCACTGACAATATTGGATTCTCTTCATGGAATGGCTGTTGCATAGCAGTTTCTCTTGGTCCCGAGGTATTGTCGTCTGTATCTACTAAAAGATAATCTTTGGGAATAGCAAAACCTTTACGTCTTGACTTGGAACACATCTCCATGTAGCGAAGCTGTATTGATGCCGAGGTTATAACTCCTTTTTCAAGCAACTCTTTGTTGAACAAACCGACATTACCGCAGTGTTCAATGATATTCGCGACAATCTTTTCATCAATGTCGAAGTATTCAGCCACGTCAAAGAGAATGTTAGTATCGAATTCCAGATAACATCCCTTGTCACGATACACCTCGCACAGAAGGTAATCATATACGGCAATACCGTTGCAACCGAATGCCTTTTTCAATCGCTTGATTTTCCTGTCCTGATACCTATCTGTATCAACAGAGTAGAAAGAGAATCCTGTTTTTGTGTAAGCTGCCATATCCATTAGTTATTGATCGTTCAAATATTCCGTTATCACTTTTATAAATTCGTCAAGCGACCTGCATACAACGTATTTGTATTCGCCTTTTGCGGTAACTATCTTTTCCCATTGTTTCTGAACCGGTTGCTGATATTTGCCTGGAGCCTTCATTTCGATGAGCAACGCTCCGTAACGTTTGTTCTTTACAAGCAGGATAAGGTCCGAGACACCAGCTACCACGCCTTCATCTTTCATGTCGCTGGCCGTCTTGGGATTTCTGAATCCTCCGTTCGGCACAGCGAACAGTCTTCCTTTCAGTTCGGGATAGTGGTCTGAGAACCACTGCACACATTTACATTGTATGCAGTGTTCCTCATTGCCTTGTGGTTTCTTGACATCTTTGGCATGCAGTGCCCTGTATTCGTCAATCGTCAGCATTGCCATTGTTCATCTGCCTTTTTAACTCTTTGGATAAAATAAGCTTTACTGAACGTCTGGCAGGCATTTCCATTGAATGACCTGCAGAGATATTGCGAACTTTCTTCGCTTTTCTTATCACTTGTCTGAAGGTTGCAAATCCTCTGAGGTAGATGCTCTCGCCTTTGACAATAGATTCTTCAAAAACCGCAATTACAGCTTCAACTGCCAGTGTCGCTTCTCTGCTTGTAAGTTCTGTTTTTCTGACCACTTGGTCGATGATGTCTTGTCTTTTCATAGCTTAAATATTTAATGGGTTGAAATAATAGTCAGCATATACATCAATGAACTGCTGGCCTGCATATTCAGCAAGCTCATTATTTTTGAAGGCGAGCCGAGAACCGCTGCTCGTGTTCGCGTGCGAAGAAGCGTAGCTCGCGCTCGCACAAACGAGACCGCAGTACGCAAACGCATTGTAACCCCCACGACCAACGACCCGGCTGGGAGAATCATAGATGTTATTATCAAACTCTTCTTTTGTACATAATCTGAAATACGGATACCAACGTCTCTCGTCCTGAGTAAATTCAGGTCGCCAGCCTTCATTAAGTGCTTCTGCGATAATACGGAGTTTGCAATATGCTAACAAATCGCAACTAACAGTATTATGGTTATTATACTCATATTCATCAACCAACATTTTTGCATGGTTATCTCCATTATCTATTCTTTCATGCAATTCAACCAAAGCATCATCAAATGTTTTTATTCGATTTCGTATGTCTAATTGCTTGAACATATCACTGCCAAACATATGTTCAAGCAATTCTTTTTGTTCTCTATTGGCACTTTTATATGCACTAAAAACTGTTTCTTTTTTAATTTCTATGTTATTCATGATTTTAAAAATTAATTGGTTTAAGTAATATGTGATGTGATTCTACAAACTGATCTATAAGCTCTTCAAAATACATCTCATCTGTAGGGATGTCGTCATCCGAGTTCATTATCTCGTTGGCTATGGACTTCTTCTTATGTATGAGGCTATATATGGTCCTGTCTATTGTGTCGTTTCCGAGCAGGTAATAGCAAGTAACATTGTCTTTTTGTCCTATGCGGTGCGCTCTGTCTTCGCACTGGCAGCAATCTGCATATGTCCATGGAAGCTCCAGGAAAGCCACCGATGAAGATGATGTAAGGGTCAGTCCGACACCAGCGGCCTTGATGGAACAGATGATTAACATACATTCAGGATTGTTTTGAAACGCATCGACTGAATTTTGTTTGCTTATGGCGGTGTCACGTCCTGTTACCGTCACCGCTTTAGGGAATGCCTTCTGCAACATGTCAACCACTTCGTGCAATGCGCAGAACACAATGAGTTTCTTTCCGTTAGCCAAATGGTTTTTAATGAAGTCTATTGCTTGTCTTACCTTGCCTTTCGTCGCCAGCGAGCGCAAGGTCATAAACTTTACAAGAGCTTCCATTCTCATCTTGCGACGTATGTCCCTGTCGGTGCATTCTGTATATTGGCGAAGATATTCCGCAAGGTCGTTGACGGCAAGACTGTATTCCTCTTCATTGGAAATCTCGACATACAGGTCTATTCTCGTCTTGTCGGGAAGCTGTGGCAGAACCTTGGACTTCTCACGTCTGATCATGCAGTTGTCATAAAGTCTTTTTGACAATTCAGACAACGGCACGGCTGGCTGAGCGTTCTTGTCTTTAGGGTCTGTACAGAAGTCAGCGACGAATTGGCTGTATCCTCCGAAGTCTTTAAGCCTGTTCATGATGGAAAGCTGAGCGACCAAATCGTCAGGACGGTTCACTACAGGAGTACCCGACAGCATTATCACATACTCTTTTCCGACTGATATTCCTTTCGCGAAAATGGTCTGCTGTGCGCCTGCATCTTTAACTCTGTGGCTTTCGTCAATGATGATAGACTTGAATACTCTGATGAAGTCTGAGAAAACGACATCTTTCAATCTGAATGTCTTGCCTTGGCTCTTGATGTCCCATACAAAATACTTTTTCAAGCTCTCGTAGTTGACTATCGCCACATGATGAACACCCATCTTCATAAGGTATCCGAATGTCGCCTTGGTATTGTTGTTTAACACCAAAGCCGACTTATCCGTAAACTTCTCGAACTCCCTCTGCCAGTTAATCTTCAACGAAGAAGGACATATCACAAGGCATGGATAAGCATTCGCAGTATCGACAATTCCGATAGATTGCAATGTCTTGCCAAGTCCCGGTTCGTCGCCTATGATGAGACGCTTCTTGTCAAGACCGTACAAGATGCCTTCCTGCTGATACTGATATGGCTCTACTTTAAGATTATGTTTAAGAGTGCTGTTCATTTTCAATTGTTTTTAGGAGTTAAAAGCCACCATCTGAATGCGAGTTCCTCATACTTCTCACGACCTCTGCTGTAGTTCTCGTCACCTCGATTAAAGAACTTCTTAAATATTTTGAAATTCTTCTTCGATATAGCGTAGATGAAATCCTTGTCGCTTCCAGCTATATCCATATACCATGCACGAGAACGGTCCCAATCGAAGAAGTCTATTGCATTCTCAAACTCTTCCACTGTAGTGGCGAATGTGGTCTTGAGGTCACCTCCGAATCCGAATGACGGCATCCACCAGTCCCATTTGCAGCGTGTATCTAATGTGAACTCGAAGTCGCAATATGAGAATCGCTGAGCATGGTTTATCATTATCTTCTGCGTGTCTGATGTTTCCAGTACTTTGGCAAGGAAAGGATCCTTCTTCGCTTCCATACGCAATGCCCTGTTCATTTCCTTACCCCAAGCGAATTCCTCATCGGTGTACTGCACATCATCAACCTTATAGAGACAATAATCCACACGTTCAGGTTCTGTCACGATGGCATCAACCAAGCTGCCGAGACGGAACGCCTTCTCCTTGTCGCCGAACTGCATACGAGGATAAAGCATGTTCTTGAGTTCGGTGAGGTCAGAGTTGCTGACCTCACTTCTCTCGTAGTAATTCGTAGGATTATTTATGGCATTCATGGGTTACTTGGCTTTTACATCGTCAACGTATATTATATTCTTGTCTTCAATGAAGACATCTTCTTTGGCGAGTTTCTCACAGAATGTGATCTGCTTCTTGAATATCTTGCACAGCTCTTCCAGTTCAAGATTCACACCTTCTCTTGTGAACCACATATTGATGATAGGCACTATGCCGTTGGCATTGATAATCTTAATCTTCTTTGAAACCTTGACCGATGTCTTCGCTACAGGCTGAGCGGCCTCCGCCATGGCAAACAGACTGTTCATCTCGTTCATCTGCTGAGCGGCCTCCGCCTTCTGCTGTTGTTCAAGTTCTCTCGCCTTGCGTTCATCTTCCATTTTAGCGGCTTCTTTGACATTGTTGGTCTCCATTGCTTCCTTTATAAGAACTGCTTCCTCTGGACTAGACTTCGCTATCTTTTCAAGATTCATCTTCTTGGATGGAAGACGCTCCTGAACATATACTTTTGTAGATTCAATCTCATAGAGATACTGTTCACTGAATTCCTTATAAAGCTCTTTCTTGACGTCGATTTCAATCTGTTTTAACTCGTCAATGTTAATTGGTATATTAGTTGGATTTTTTATAGTGTGTTTTAGATTCTTGTACCATTCCAATGGAAGTTCAGTCTGGAAGTCGTCAATGAAATCATAAGTTCTCTGATAGTTTTCAAGAGTCACATTATTATCTAATTCCATCAAGGTCTTACAGCTGCTGTTAATAGCTTCACTGACCAATCGTCTGTAATCATCTTTGACGGATTGGATATAATTGTTCTTGACAGCTATTATTCGCTGACGTTCCTCCTCTTCCTTTCTTAGGCGTTCAGCTGCTTCAAACTTCTGTTTTGCGTATGCGTTGCGCAATGCCTGAAGACGGAAAGGAAGTGAGCCTGTTTTGGTTTTGTCGATGTCGTTTTCAAGTGCAGTGAAAACCTTCTTAATGTCATCAAACAATCTGGTGACAGGAGTTCTCGTATCGTTGATTTTTTTAAGAGTAGTTCCGACTCTCACGAGATAATCAGCCACCTGTGCGTCGAGTTCATCGTTCAATCCGCCGTTCTCTTCTATTTTCTTCAAGAGTGCGTTGCCGAATTCGAGACATTTGTCGTGAGAGATCTTTCCGGTCTCGTATGCCTTAGGCGCAGATTGAACTATCGCCTGTATGTTTTCCTGCTTTACTAATGCTGTTGATTCTTGTGTTGCCATGACTTTTACTTTTTAAGTGTTAGAATGCTCCGTCGTATTCTCCTTTGTTATCTTCTTCTATAATGACACCTGTTGACGTATCTACTGCAGGTCCGAACGCTTCCTGCTTTGCTGGTGCCTGTGATTCCACTCCGCCGTATGGGTCAAATCCGTCTTGCTGTTCTTGCAATTCCGGCATCTCGGATTCAAGCATCATACCCTTGCCAATCTTCAGCTTAGGATAAGTCTTGAAAGCATGCTTGATACATTTGGCGATGAGGAAACCGGTATCTATCTGACCTTTATCTACTGTATATAAACTATTTGCGCCTCTTTTCACCATCTGACCGGTTTTGAAATCCTTATACATTCCATTATTTTTTTCAGAGTAATACTCAAGACGCTTCCAGTCAACCTCTGTCATGACCGCATAGTCAACGCTGCCGTCAGCTCTTGTTATTTTTATAAAGCATGCAATTATTTTGTTAGATGTTCTTGGGAACGCTGACATATAGTTGACCACCTTATGACCGTTCTGTTCTCCGAACTGGAATGTGTCGCCTTCATAGACAATGATAGGATTGTCGGCATGACGTATCTGTCCTGCTCTTGTTCTCAATACGAGTTCACCATATGCGCTGATAGTAAGATTACATATTTTCTCATATATAACATTACCATTGCGATCTGTGCCGATGTTGTTGCTTTTTGCTAATAGGTAGCACAATGCCTGTGAGCCAGGAGCGAGTGTAAGACCCTTGACGGCAAGGTCGATGAAGCAGTAATAGACGGATATAGCTGTGCATTGCAGCAAATCTTTCTTGTCTCTAAGCTGCTGGTTGAAGTAGATGGCTTCACGTTCATAGACATGTTCGCCGCCTTCCTGCCATATAGAATTGTAAACACTGATAAATTGTTCTCTGACGAGTTCGTTTCTGACGACATCGCCTGCTGACATCTGTTTCAGCTCATTCATTAAGTTTGATGCGCTCATAATAATTTGTTTTTAAATGTTAGTTAATCATTGTCTTGGGGTTCAGGGCAGAATCGAACCGCCTCCTTATGGTCTGCGTGAAAAAGTCATGAGTAATCAACAGAACAGAAATAAATCAATAAAAAAACCGCTTTCCATATATGCACCATTACACCTCAGAACCTGTTGTTTATTATTGGTTGTTGTTAAAAGGCTTTTTACGTCTCACATACGCTTCCGCTTTCTCGTCTATCTCCTTATTGCTCGCCTTCTTATTTTTAAGAAGCCAACTCTCTATCTCAGACTTCTTGAAATACAGCCTGCCATCTCTCGGCTTGTAGTGCGGTATCTGACGCTTCGATGTCATATCATACAGCGTGCTTTTGGCAAGACCTGTGAACAATGCGCACTCTTCAATGTTGAGGACTTCTTTAGAACCTATCAGTATCATCTTCTCGATGCTGTCTAACTTTGCCATTATCTTGCTCATAAATTTCTTTCTTTATTCTGTTTTCATTATCATTAAATTCTTTGATTTCAGCCCATGATAAAAGAACTATCGATCCCAAGAGAGAAAGGAATGTAACGGCGAATGAAATTCCATTAATTCCTATCGTTCCTATTGCGATGTTCTTTATCACCAATACCAGCACACAGAGGTATGCCATCAGGCAGAGAACAAATTGAAGACGCTTCCAGAATTTCATAAACACCACCTTACTTTATTCTTGTTACTACCAGACATTGTCTTTCCCTGTCTCTTTTTCTCTTATACTTACGTCCGTACTTGAATTGTGTACGATCTATTATGTTCGATACGGAATCGTATGTTATGCTTGGGAACTCGATCTGCTCCCCAACTTCCATCATCACGATTTGTTCTGTAAAATTGATTCTTGCCATTTTTATGTTTTTTAATTATTACTTGCACTCCTTTTTGGCGTGTTCTGCCGCATGTATCGAAGAGACTATCATCTCTCTTAACTCTTCGCTTTTAACCATACCCATTGACAATGCGGACAAGGCATTAATATTATTTCCCAATACAACCGTACCGCCGCCGGTGTCGTCACCAAAGAATATCATAAGTCCGTAATTCTTACCCAACGCTCTCTCCATCTGGTCATTGAAGATTTCAATTGTCCGTTCGATTCTTTCAACTCTTTCGTCTTTCATAGTGTTTTGTTTTATTTGTTAATCCATTTCTTGACTCTGTTAATGTATGTTGGAGGTATGTAATCCAACTTATAAGATCCATTCTCCAATTCACTTTTCTTCTGTCTAAGTTTCTCTATCCTTTCCGCATGAGATTTACTTACATTTCCGAAAAGATCGTCATTCACTATCGTATTCTCACTTTTCTTCAACTCACCTTTACAATGCTTTAAAAGGCCTTTCATTTTCTCTTTCACATAATCATCACCGCACCGAACATTTTGTGGACCTATTATCAATTCGACCTTATTCTTAGGATTAGAAACCTTTATACGAGCTGCCAAATATTCAAAATACCACTTCCATTTATCTATAAGCGGTACAGACATATTGTATCTGTAATACACTGTTTCAAATGGATGAGCACCTTGATAGACTAGTATTTTTACCGCTATGCCGTTATTTTTTATCATAATTTTACTCGTTAGTTGCCATGGTCTTGATTTTAGTTATTGACGACTCATTTCAGCAGCTGTAACTGTGATTGAAAGCAATTCCATTTGCAATGCTATCTCACGACCTTCAAGATTTAATTCCGAAAGTTTTTTGCTATCATTATTGAGGATTCTTGCAGCTTTATGCACCAACATGCCTAACTCTTTCAATTCCTCTAATGACAATCTTGATAATTCTTCTCTGTTACTCATGATTTCTAATGTTTTTCTTGTTTGTTTAATGTTTATTGTTTAACTTTGGACTGCAAAAGTAGTGTTTATTGAACATATATGCAAGTTTTTTGGACATTATTTTTATAAAAAATTAAACTTTTTTGAACGTAAATTTATAAATCTATGGATTTCAAGCTGTTAAACAAACTCGTAAACGAAAGTAAATTGAACAAAGCACAGATTGCAGAAATGGCAAATATGTCAAGAACAACCCTTGACAACGCCTTAAATGGCGCTGACATCAAAGTTTCTACCATAGAGAACCTTGCTAAAGTACTTGGAGTTAGCGCAAGTATCTTCTTCGGTGGAGATAGTTCAATAAGCGAAGAAAACCTAAACATGTACGAAAGAGAAATCCAAAGACTGCAAAGTTTATTGGACAGTCAGAAAAAGTCCACTAAAGTTGTCGTTGAGCTTGATGTAACACAAGATGAATTTATAAAGATGGGACTAAAAGATAAGGTTATCCAGATATTGAACAGAGAGGAGGATTGATAATGGATACCATTGATGACGAAATTAAAAGAGTAAAAGAATTAGAAAATATATACAATTATAATGTAAATAAAAGTCACGCCAATTCACAAGAAAGCATAAGTTCTTACAATGAGTGGTATAGTGTCGCTTTAGTTTTGTTCAGAAAACACATCCATAGAGACGACCCGGATATGCAAATATTCTCTAATGTTGACAATAGCGGTAATGGTAATACATTAAGAGATAATTACAAAAAGATATGTGCCATTTATAAAGTTATGATTGAACGTATCAAATCTTCTGATATAACAAAACCTATGAATAACAAAAATATATTTATTGTACACGGGCATGATAACGCCATTAAATTAGAGGTCGCTAGACTTATTGAAAAAATTGGATATAAAGCAATTATTCTTCACGAACAACCCGATGCAGGAAGAACTATTATTGAGAAACTTGAAGAGAATATTTCGAATTCATGTTTTGGCATTGTGATTTATACTGGATGCGACGAAGGTAGATGTAGTGGTGAAACAGAATTACGAAAAAGAGCTCGTCAAAATGTAGTGTTTGAACATGGCTATCTGCGAGCAAAATTAGGTCCCAATCGTATTTGCTCTTTATATGAAGAAAATGTTGAATTACCAACAGATTTAAGCGGAGTATTATATAAACCAATTGACAAAAATGGTGCATGGAAATACGAAGTTGCCAAGGAAATGAAAGCTGCAGGTCTTGAAGTTGATATGAACAATATATGAAACTTGTGTTAACGGTTAAACTAATTGAAAAATAAGTATGTGTAAAAATAAAAAGGGCATTTTTCCAATCATTCTTGGAATTATAAATTTTGCTTTATTAATTCCATTATTATGCATGCATTTCCCACGAATTATCGATTCTAATTTAGGATTTGATTACATGGGTGTTATTGTTGGCGTTTTGTCTCTTCTTGTTACAGTTCTTGTCGGATGGAATATCTTCAATACTTTAGAATTCAAAAAGGAACTTGAACAGATTAAGCAACAATTAGAAGAAAAAGAGAAGACGTTAAAAGAACTAAAAGAAGAAATAGAGAAGACGTTAAAAGAACTAAAAGAAGAAAAAGAGAAGACGTTAAAAGAACTAAAAGAAGAAATAGATGACAATTTCAAGGAGTATTCATGTAAAGGATATGAAATATTAGCAGATATAAGCAAAGAGTTTATCATAACATCCGTACCAAATTTAAAAAATACCGGCAAAGAATTAAGCTTATTCAATATAATAAGACATATTGTTAATACAATATGTTTTTACGAACAAGCAGGAAAATACAAAGATGCTGATGATTATATCGATTTAATGGTTGATATTATTCCTAAAACAAAATACGATGCACTTTTGCCAAAATACAAAAACGAGATTATGAATAAGATAAAAACCATTTCTAACCCTAATAAGTTAGAAAAATACATAAAACTATCCGCTTATGTATTTACAGAAGATAAAAAACCAAGCACTCATGAGCAATGACACCCCTCAAAGAAAACTTAAAAAAATCCAGGTTCAGCCTAATTGCTTTGCTTGTTTCACTAACATTTACAGCAACTGCATTTGCAAGTACATATGTATGGGATATAGAATACGGATATCCCTGTAGTATCTTTATGGCCTCTGGAGCCATATTATTGCTTATAGCATATATCATCGATAAAGAATGTATAATTAACTCTCGTCTTCCATTTATCCAAAGCTGCAATAATAAAGTTCCAAAATTAAGCAGTACTGGCGGTATCGGTACACAGTTCGTTGAACCTGACAATCTGAGAAGATACAAAGAAGATGGCACCCAGTATAAAGTCAGATACGCATTTTTTGAATTTTTCGGATTGCCAATATTTCCACTTGGGTGTTTTGCTACCGAACAAACATTTTTCAACATGAGATACAAAACAACAACAACATATTACACGATATACGGAAAACAAAAACAATACGCTTGCGAATTGGCTTATATTTATTTGAGAGGTTGGGGTATTGGAATTTTTATAATCGGCATTATAGTTTCACTTATCAACTTTTCTGCGAACTAACGCCCTACCCTTCCTCATACCTATTCCACCAAAGATAAAAATTTAAAAAGAAAAGAAATATGGAACTAAAAGACTTTGTGAAAAACGTGATAAAGGATATAACGACGGCGATAGAGGAATGCCAAGACGAATTATCACCCAAAGCGTCGGTCGTGCCATTCTTGGGAAGCAAAGACCAGAATCCTAACGTTATAAGAACAGTATTAGGATATGCTCAGATTAACAACATCGACTTCGACATCGCACTTACAACAGAGACACAGGAACAGACATCATCAGGCATATCTGCAGGAATACGGGTATTCGACATCATGAGACTTGGAGGCGAGAATAAAGATATGAATCAGAACATAGCCCAATGCGTATCAAGAGTAAAATTTACGATTCCTGTTGTCTATCCCCATTCGGAAGTGTCGATTCAGGCGACTTTGGCGCAAAACAAACCGCAACGCCCCACATACGGAGAAGAGACGAATCAGAACCAGTCCTCCTTATAAGGCACCCCTTGGGTCAGATAGTTGTAAATGGTTTGGGCTTCAATACAGGATTCAAGACTTTCATCAGCTTTGCAGTTATCAAAATGCTTAGCGACAAATTTAAGACACCATCTGCGGAGCAGGAATCTGAACAACTTCTTCATGACGGACTAATTTTGCGGCAAAGAAAAACAAAACACGAAAATAGCAAGGTTTAACTTTTAACACATGGATAACAACGAAAATAAACCCCATTTAAGACACGCAGTTTTCAAGCCAAGCAAATTATCAACCCAAGCATAAAAATCAAACAGACGGTTTCTTTTTGCCCTCTACGGCAATTTTTTAATACAGACAAAACACGCATCGCAGCAAGATTAAAAACATATAGAAAAATACATCAGAAGAACAGAAATATTAACCTCGGTGCTGTTTCGGTGCTATTTCAAAAAGAATGTAAAATAATCCATTTATTATAGGCAAGTTATTCGTTTTAATAACATTCTGCATCGGTAAATGATTGATTATCTGTATATTATATTTATTACCACATTTAAATTATATCCTTTGACATAATTATGAGAAATCTATTCTTTCTCCTATTTTTAATAACAAGCACATTTACGTTTGCACAAAATGTTGACTTAAGTTCCGTTGATGAATTTTTCAAAATAACAGATAAATTAAAAAATGGAGAAGAAATCAGTGATAATGACTGGAATAATTTTGAAAAATCAAAAGCTTACGCCATATTTACAAATAAATATATTATTGATATTGCA
>JAZRNQ010000171.1:0-16587 GCA_045648285.1 Bacteroidales bacterium
CCAATTCAAAGTAGTCGTATATAGCCTTTGGCAGTAACAACTTCAACGGATCTTCTATCTTCTCTTTTATATTTATCATAACACAAAGATACTTACTTTTTCACAAAATTCCCCACTGGAAATTAGGACTGAGCCAAAAAAACATTTAGTGACTTTTAGCGCAATTTCGCGGATAGTTTATTTTTTCCACGAAATCACACTAATCTTCACAAAAACACTTTAGTGACTTTTAGCGCAATTTCGCGGATGGTTTATTTTTTCCACGAAATCACACTAATCTTCACAAAAAACATTTAGTGACCTTTAGTGCAATTTCGCGGATAGTTTATTTTTTCCACGAAACCACACTAATCTTCACAAAAACACTTTAGTGACTTTTAGCGCAATTTCGCGAATGATTTATTTTTTCCACAAAACCACACTAATCTTCACAAAAACACTTTAGTGACTTTTAGCGCAATTTTGCGGATGATTTATTTTTTCCACGAAATCACACCAATTTTCACGAAAATGCTTTAGTGAATCCTTCGTGTAATTTTGCAGATGGTTTTAGTAGTTAGCATATCTCTTCCATTCTAGATTTTCTTCATGACCAAAATTAACCAATAATCCCAGCGGATATTTTGTGATATGCAAGTAATTCAACAATTGAGAAACTTCTTTACTAGTCACATTATCCAAAGCCTTTAACTCCACTATAATATCATCATAGCAGACAAAATCCGCGATATATTTCTTCCGCAGTTTATGACCTTTGTAATATACTACCAGTTCCTTTTCTCTCTCAAAAGGAATCCCTCGTAACTTAAACTCTATTTCTAACGCTTCTTGATAAATAGGCTCTGAAAGCCCACAAGACAATTCTTTGTAGACATCAAAACATGCTCCAATGATGTCATAAACTTCATTTTTATAAATTAGGCTCATATCTTTTGGTTTTTCCACAAAACTTAAGTGCAATTTCGCGGATGGTTTATTTTTTCCACGAAACCACACTAATCTTCACAAAAACACTTTAGTGACTTTTAGCGCAATTTCGCGGATGGTTTATTTTTTTCCACGAAACCACACTAATCTTCACAAAAAACACTTAGTGACCTTTAGTGCAATTTCGCGGATAGTTTATTTTTTCCACGAAACCACACTAATCTTCACAAAAACACTTTAGTGACCTTTAGTGTAATTTTGCGGATAGTTTATTTTTTTCCACGAAACCACACTAATCTTCACAAAAACACTTTAGTGACCTTTAGTGCAATTTCGCGGATAGTTTATTTTTTTCCACGAAACCACACTAATCTTCACAAAAACACTTTAGTGACTTTTAGCGCAATTTCGCGGATAGTTTATTTACCAGTTAAGGATTTTCTTAAAATCGTAATCTTCTGGATTTGCTACATATTTCTTAGCTGCTTCGTAGTCAGCAGGGGTGATATATTGCAAGCAATCGCGGAACACGAGCTTAGCTTTTGCACCTTCCATATTGACAAGACGTGGTTTCACCTTACCGTTTTCATCTTCTACATCTTTAAGATACAATGGCTTAACATCGCCTTTATTGTCAGATGTAACCATAGCGCCAGAGACACCTTCATCGAACAATTGTTTTACGCCATAACCCAACATGCTGCAATAGAACAAGTCGAATGCACCTGGATCAACGCAACGTACTTCATAACCGATTTCTACCGGACGGCTCTTGATTGAGAGGCCCAACTCAGCAATACGTTTTTGTAATAAAGTATTGAAGATATGAGCCTTACTTACATTACCGAGTTCTGGGTGACCATGATCGTCGTATGTGAAGTTAACGCCAGAGTTAGCGATTTCTTCATCTGTCATGAAGTGGAAAACGCCTTCGCTGATGATAGCAACGCCGTAACCTATACCCAATATTTTACGTTTGATCATCGCACTGATGACGAGATTAAGGATACGGTCGAAAGTCACTTCAACTTTATTAAACATTTCTGGAATGATAATCATTGGATAGTGACATGCTGCACCCATACCGAAAGCAAGGTGACCAGCTTCACGGCCCATAGCAGAGACGAGGAACCAGTTGCCGCTTGTACGAGCATCTTCATAAACAGTCTGAGAGATTCTCACACCAGCTTCTTTTGCTGAATAATAACCGAATGTTGGAGTTCCTTCTGGGAGAGGAAGGTCATTATCGATGGTCTTTGGAACGTGGATATTTTGAATTTTCACATTATTGGCTGCCAAGAACTTAGAGATACGATTTGCTGTAGAAGCAGTATCATCGCCACCTATTGTAACCAAAAGCTTCACATTGTTGTTAACGAAGAAATCTGTGTTAAACTCTTCATCTTTTGGTTTGTAACGGCTCATTTGCAAAGCCGAGCCACCCATTCTTTGAATCATATCTGCATAAGCGAAATCCATTTCAACGAACTTTGGATTTGCCTTGAAAAGATTTTTATAACCTTCATGAAGACCTATAACGCGATAGTTGTCTTTCAAGAAAGTTTTAGCCACTGTACTGATAACAGTATTGATACCTGGAGCTGGACCGCCACCAGCGAGAATAACTATTGATGGATTCATACAATATTTTGTTAAAATTATTTATGTTACATTAGTTTTTGCAAAGGTAAAAATATTATCAAAACGAAGCAAAAAATCAATAAAAATATATTGTATTTTCCGCTTAAAAACAGTATCTTTGTCGGCTATTAATTAGCATTCTTTTTTTCGAGAATTGAGATTAAAGTAAGAGTATGTATAGTTTTATTTCAGGCAAGATAATCGACAAAAATCCTGCTTATGTTGTCATTGACAATCATGGCATTGGATATTTAATTAATATAACATTAAATACATTCACATCGATAGGAGAACAGTCGGAAGTAAAACTGCACGTACATTTGTCCATTCGTGAAGACGCCCATGTCTTGTATGGTTTTTACACCGAAGAAGAACGTTCTTTATTCTTACAGTTGATAACAGTGTCAGGAGTAGGATGTAATACCGCGAGACTTATATTGTCATCACTGACTGTCCGCGAGACTATCGACGCTATCGCCAACAACAATATCAAGGCAATACAAAGCGTCAAAGGTATAGGCGCAAAGACAGCTCAAAGAATCATTGTTGACCTTCACGACAAAGTCGGAAAACTTAACATCATCGAAGGTGAAAAAACGCCTTCAGGATACAATACATTGAAAGAAGAAGCGTTATCTGCATTGATGGTTTTAGGCTTCAGCAGAACAAGTATTGAGAAAATTTTGGACAAGCTCTTAAAACAGATGGAAAATCCAAATGTGGAACAACTTATCAAAGAAGCTTTAAGACTACTTTAAGTTTAAGTTATTGTTATTTATGAGAAACCGCTTTATTAAAAATATCAAACATATTTTTACGCTTTTATTATTACTCAGCGTAATAGTGCCTTTATCATTAAAAGCACAGACCAACGACAGCATACAACTCATCTACCCTATCCCTCAGGATGACGGCAACCCAACGACTTTCGAAAACAACAAGTCGGGATTGTTCTTCCAAGAACCAGATAACATAACTCGTGAGATAATATACGACCCAACAACAGGGAAATACACTTTTTACAGCAAAATCGGTGACTTCATGTACAAAGATCCATACAGCATGGATCAGAAACAGTATGTGGATTATCACAGTAAAAAGTCAGAGAAAGCATATTGGAAAGAACGCCGCGAGTCGTTAAGCGGAACAACAGGCAACGGCAACCAGCTCATCCCTACGATATACGTCGGAGGCAAGGCTTTCGATAAGATTTTCGGCAGCAACACCATCGACATCAAGCTTCAAGGTTCTGCCGACGTGACATTAGGTCTTAAGCACCAACGCAGAAACGACCCTTCTCTTACAATAAGCCAACAGAGAACCACAAACTTCGACTTTGACGAAAGCATTCAGTTGAGTGCAGCTGCTAAAATCGGTGAGAAAATCGAATTCAAACTCAACTATAACACCGAGACGCAATTCACCTTTGATAACAAATTCACCTTGAAATACGAAGGAGACGAAGACGATATCATCCAACTCATCGAAGCTGGTAACGTCAGCATGCCGCTACAAAGTTCATTGATAACTGGTACACAGTCACTCTTCGGTATCAAGACTAAATTACAGTTCGGAAAGACAAGCGTCACCTCCGTCATCTCATACCAAGAAAGCGAGACTCAGAACATATCAGTCAGCGGCGGCGCGTTAACAAACGAATACGAAATAGAATGTCTCGACTACGAAGAAAACAGACACTTCTTCCTCAGCCAGTACTTCAGAGAAAACTACGAGAGAGCATTGGAGAACCTGCCTCTAGTAACATCCGACATCAACATCAACAAGATTGAGGTCTGGGTCACTAACACCACATCGAGATACGAAAACAGCCGTAACATCGTTGCTTTCACCGACTTGGGAGAAGGCAAAGAAGAATGGATCTACAACGACGAGATGGTCCGTCCTTCAGGCATGATTGGAACACAATATCCTGACGATACAGTGAACAACTTGCTCAACAACATGGATTATAACTCTTTAAGATCGTTAAATTCTGTGACTTCATATTTGACATCACAAGGTTATACTTCAGGTAAAGATTTCGAGAAACTGCAAAAAGCAAGAAAGCTGAGTCCTTCAGAATATGTCCTTAACAGCAAACTCGGTTTCATCACTCTGAACATCAACCTGAATGCAAACCAGACTTTGGCTGTCGCTTATCAATATACCGTCATCGGACACGACAAGGTATATCAAGTCGGTGAGTTCTCAGATCAAAGCATCGCTGACCCTAACTTATTAGTTACAAAATTATTGAAAAGTACAACCATCAACACTAAGATGCCGATGTGGGATCTTATGATGAAGAACGTCTATAACATCAGAGCTTATCAGGTAAGTCCTCAAGATTTCGTCATGAACATTTTGTACTTAGGCAACAACAATGGCGTTGCGACAGGATACTTCGCCGATGCAGAAGGCAAGGCAAAAGGTCAGTCATTGCTTCACCTGATGAATCTGGATAACTTGAATTCACAAAGCAACCCTGTTGAAGGTGGCGATGGTCTCTTCGACTTCATCAATGGTGCGACTACCAGCGGCGGTACTATCAACGCTGCTACAGGACGTATCTACTTCCCTGTGCTAGAGCCTTTCGGAAGTCATATCAGAAAGATATTTGAAAACGAGCCAGCACTTGCCGACAAATACGCATTCGACTCTTTGTATAGTCTCACCAAAGCTTCTGCCGAACAATACACAGACAAAAACAAATTCAGACTTGAAGGTCATTATACCTCATCTTCAGGAAGCGAAATCAACCTTAATGCCCTTAACGTACAGCCTGGCTCTGTCAACGTAAGCGCAGGCGGCGTGCCTCTCGTAGAAAACGTAGACTATACCGTCGACTACACTCTCGGCCGTGTGACAATCTTGAACGAAGCGTTGCTCAATTCAGGAACAAATATCAATATCTCCATGGAAAACAACACCGCAATTTCAACCATGAAAAAGACATTCATGGGAGCAAGAGTGGAACATGAGATAAACCCAGACTTCCTGATAGGTGGTACAATTTTACATCTCACAGAAAGAGCATACACAACAAAGGTAAACTATAACGACGAACCATTGTCAAATACGATATACGGCTTCGACTTCAACTACCAAACCGACTCACAATTATTGACAGACCTTATCGACAAGTTACCACTTATTGAAACAAAACAAAAGTCGAGAATCTCAATCTATGGAGAGGTAGCACAGTTCATCCAAGGCATCAACAAGGAAAACGGACAAACTGGAACATCATACATCGACGACTTCGAAGGATCCAAGTCAACGATAGACTTACGTCAATGGTCAACATGGAACCTTGCAAGTACACCTCAACATCAGCACACATTATTCCCAGAGGCATATTCAACGATAGGTTTGGATTATGGTAAAAACCGTTCTAAGTTAGCATGGTACACCATCGACCAGTCCGTATTCTATGAACGTCGTAGCAACATCTTACCATCAAACGTTACAAATGACGAGTTGTCAGACCACAGAGTGAGACAGATTCTTGAGACTGAAATATTCCCTAACAGAGATATTCAAGCTGGTATGTCTACAAACGTCTCTGTCTTGAACTTGGCATATTATCCTAATTTGAGAGGACCTTATAACTACGATACTGAAAACCTCAACGAAGACGGTACATTCTCCAACCCTGAGGATAGATGGGGCGGTGTCATGAGAGCTATCGAGTCATCAGACTTCAACGCTACCAACGTGGAATATATAGAGTTCTGGATGATGGACCCATTCTTCGAAGGTCAAGATCAAAGCAATACTGGTAAGTTGTATTTCAACTTAGGTGATGTCTCTGAAGACATCTTGCGCGACGGAAGAAAATCATACGAAAACGGCTTGCCAACAACTGATCAAGTAGTTAACGTCGACACCACATCATGGGGACGTATCCCATCATTACAAGCATTAGTCGATGCATTCGATTCAAATCCTCAGTCACGACAATATCAAGATATTGGATACGACGGTCTCTCTGATGAAGACGAACAATCTTTCTTCAGAAATTATCTTGAAATATTAAAAGAGAAGTTGTCACCAACAGCATACGCTGAAATCGAGAATGACCCTTCTTCAGATAACTATCATCATTTCAGAGGTTCCGACTACGACTCAGACCCTAAATACAGAAGCATACTAGAACGCTACAAACAATACAACGGCAACGAAGGCAACTCACCTTCTGAAGCTATGTACACAGAAAATTACACTACAAACAACTCAACACGTCCTGACGTTGAAGACATCAACAACGACAACACGCTCAGCGAATCAGAGAACTACTATCAATACGAAATCGACCTCGACCCTAACAAGATGTTAAGAGCTGGTCAAAACAGAATCTCCGACATCCGCACTACAACAGTCACAACCATCAATGGTGACAACAAAGAAATCAAGTGGTATCAGTTCCGTATTCCTATCAGAGAACCTGATAAGGTTGTAGGTAATATCGAAGGATTCTCTTCTATTCGTTTCATAAGAATGTTCATGAAAGGTTTCAAGAGCGACATCGTAATACGTTTCGCAACTTTAGACCTTGTCAGAGGCGAATGGCGTACATACACACAAGCAATTCAAGCTCCTGGCGAATACATCGCTGGTGACCAGACAAACCACACCTTGTTTGAACAGTCGGCTGTCAACCTCGAAGAAAACAGCAACCGTAACCCTGTTCCTTACGTGATACCTCCTGGAATTTATCAAGAAGTCTACACTGGAACATTGTCTACAATACGTCAAAACGAACAAGCCTTACAACTCTCCGTCGAAAATCTTGTCGATGGCGATGCTCGTGCTGTTTATAAGTCAACAAGTTTCGACTTCAGATACTATCAGAAACTACGTATGTTCATACACGCAGAAAAGATGTATGAATACGACAATATGGAAGACGGCGACCTCACCGTATTCTTACGTTTCGGTTCCGACTTGACGGACAACTACTACGAATACGAAGTGCCACTCAAGTTCACCGATTGGCATACATCATCAACAGATGATTTCGCGATATGGCCTGAAGAAAACAATATAGAAATCGACTTCGAAGAACTCGTAGAAGTAAAGAACAACCGCAACAGATCTATTGGAAAGAATAATGTCCAGTCAAATCGTGTATATACCGAGACATCTGGAAAGAACAAGATAAAGGTCCTTGGTAACCCAACCATCAGCGAGGTAAGAAGCATGATGATTGGTATCAGAAATCCATTGAACGTAAATGAAGTAAGCGAAGACAAGAGTGCCATAGTATGGATTAACGAGTTACGACTTACCGATTTGAAGAACCAAGGAGGCTGGGCTGCTACAGGCCGCATAGAGGCTACTTTAGCCGACTTAGGTAGAGTCAGCGCATCAGGTTCTTACAACTCTGCTGGCTACGGTGCATTGGAGACAAAAGTCACAGACTCAAAGATGGAGTCGAACGGATATTACAACGTATCGACAGATATCGACTTAGGTAAATTCATGAAGCCACAAAAGACTGGCATCACTGTACCTATCCACTACGACCATAATCAGACAACGGTAACACCAGAATACAACCCGTTCGACCCTGACGTTAAATTCAAAAATGCATTGGATATAATTGAAGACCAAGCTGGCAAAGACTCACTCAAGAGTGCTGCCAAAGACATCGTGAAACAGACAAACTTCAATATCACCAATTTAAGAAAGACACGCGTCGGCAAGAAGAAACCACACTTCTGGGATATCGAAAACTTCAACGCTTCTTATGCTTATACCAAACAAGAACAAAGAAGCAGCGACATAGAATATGCTATCGACAAGAGCTACCGTGGCGGTCTTGGCTACACCTACTCTACCAACGCGAAAAACATTCAGCCTTTCGCTAAAGCTAAATGGGCATCAAAACCATATATGCAGCTCATCAAAGACTTCAACTTCTACTATATGCCAAAGAGCTTCTCTTTCTCAACTGAAATGTTCAGACAATATCAAGAACAAAAACTGAGAAACAAGAGTTCCGGAGATATCATCATCAGACCTACATACGCTAAGAACTGGGACTGGAACCGTACTTACGATTTCAGATACGACCTCACCAAAGCGTTAAACTTCACATATAACGCATCTGCAAATGCTTATATCTACGAACCTGCAGGTATGCCAGAAAGAGAGACAGCAGAATGGAACGCTAACAGAGACACTATAAGAAACGAAATCTTCGGCCTTGGTTCTATATCAAGATTCAACCAGACTTCTAAACTTAATTACAATATACCTATTAATAAATTGCCACTCCTCGACTGGGTGACATCAAACGCTAGTTATACCGGAACATATCGCTGGACTGCATCATCACGTGCAACACAAAGCATCATGGGTAACTTAAGCGAAAACGAATCAAGCTTGCAACTCAACGGCAATGCCGATTTCACTAAACTATATAATAAGGTGCCATATTTCAAAAAAATCACTGCACCAAAACGTAACAGCAGAAGCAACAGCCGTCAGACCAATAAAGAGACTGTTGTTGCCGACACTACTAAGAAAGCACCTAAGAACAACTTTGCCAAATTAGTAGCAGATAATACTGTAAGACTATTGTTAAGCGTCAAGAAAGTGTCATTCACTTACTCACAAAGTAGCGGCGTTTCATTGCCAGGCTACATCCATGAACCAGACTATCTAGGAATAAATTCCATGACAGGAGCTCCTGGTTTCGGTTTCATCATAGGCAGAAATAATAATGTCTTAGAAAACGCTATCAAAGGCAACTGGCTCACTACTGACACTACTTTCAACCAAGCTTATTCTGAAAGATTCAACGAGACTTACAACTACAAGGTCACACTTGAACCTTTCCAAGACATCAAGGTTGACATCAGCGGTAACAGAAGTTACGTAGAGAACTTCTCCGAATATTTCAGAGCTGACGCTAACGGAATATTCCATGTCTACACCCCAACAAACGGAGGTAACTTCAGCATCTCTCATCTTATGACAGCCACATCATTCAAAAATGGTGACGAACTGTTCAACAACTTACTCGATTACAGACAAGACATCGCTATGCGTTTGGCAAGTGAAAACCAATATTGGCTAGAAATGGGAAGCCCTATGGTTTACGACTCTATTGGACATGGCTACTATCCTTTAGGATACGGTGCTAACTCTCAAGAAGTTCTCATCTATTCATTCCTGGCCGCTTATTCAGGACAAGAAGCTAATAATGTAGAACTTAATATGTTCAGAAAGTTCGCTTTACCAAACTGGTCAGTCAACTTCTCTGGATTATCAAAGATACCAGCATTGAAGAAGATTTTCAAGACTATCAACATCACACATTCTTATAAGTCAACATATTCTATCTCATCATGGGCAACAAACCTCAGCTATTCTGAAAACGACCCAATGATGATGTATGAAGGAACCAATTTAAGAGTACCTAAATACGACATGGCTCAAATGGTCATCTCAGAACAATATGCACCTTTGATTGGTATCAAGTTGGCATTCCAAAACAACTTCTCACCATCGTTAGACTTCAAGAAGAGCAGAACTGTGACAATCAGTTTCATCAACAATCAGCTGACAGAATCAGAAGGTAGAGAAATCGTGATAGGATGCGGTTACACTTTCAAAGACTTAGCACTGACATTCACTTCAGCAGGCGGCGGTTCAACAAGAGCAAGCAACGACCTTACAATGAAGTTGGATATAGGATTCAGAAAAGACATCACAACATTAAGAAGCGTCGATGAAAACTATAGTCAAATCTCATCGGGTCAAAATAAAATCAACATTTACCTGACTGCCGACTACGATTTCAGCGAGCGTCTTGGTATGCAGGCATTCTTCAGACATGACGTAACAGACCCATACATAGCTAATTCCTATAAGACCTCTAACACCTTCGCTGGTGTAACATTAAGGTTTAGCTTGACACAATAATTTTTTTTTAGAGAAATAAAAATCATAAGAATAAAAATTGTAATTTTGGCACAATAAAAAGTAATTATCTAATCATTAAAATAAAATAACAATGAACATCCCAGCAGAATTAAAGTATTCAAAAGATCACGAATGGATCCGTTTAGAAGGTGAAACAGCTTACGTAGGCATCACAGATTTCGCACAACACGAATTAGGTGACATCGTTTTCGTTGACATCGACACAGTTGATGAAACTCTCGAAGCAGACGAAACATTCGGTACAATCGAAGCAGTTAAAACATCTTCAGATTTATTATTACCAGTAGCTGGTACAGTTATCGAGTTCAACGAAGCTCTCGCTGACGCTCCTGAAACAGTTAACAACGATCCTTACGGCGAAGGCTGGATCATCAAAGTTCAAGTAGCTAACCCTGCTGACCTCGATGGTTTATTAAGCGCTGAAGCTTATAAAGAATTAATTGGCTAATATAATCTGCCATTAAATTGAAACGACTGTCGGAAAGTTTCTATCCAGGACTCATCTGCGCATCGATAATAATGCTGCTCATGGGCTTGCCAGGAAAATATTTTCCGACAGTCGTTTGTTTTTGGGACTGGCTGGGACCTGACAAGATAGCTCACCTATTATTATTTGGATTTTTAACATTCTCGACATTATGGGGCTATCGCAAAAAAATCCTCGATATCAATTATCCTCACAGAAAAAAAATATTCATTATTGTTGCTTTAATATCAATCCTATACAGCGGACTGACCGAAATCCTGCAGAAATACTTTTTCACCAACAGATATGGCAGTATTTATGATTTCATCGCCGACACAATAGGCTGTGCATTAGGCATATTCTTGTTTCATTTGTTAGTTCAAAAAAAATTAAAAAAATTAAAAAAATCAGAGGATAATATTTAATAAATTTATTAACTTTGTGGCGCAATAAATTTTTTGAGTTTTAACTAGAAAAAATAATAAAATGGAAATTAAAAAATCACCTAAAGCAGATCTTGAAAGCAAGAAGCTTACATTCGCCTTGATAGGTCTGGTTGTGACATTATTTATTGTGTGGCGTGTATTTGAATACAAAAGCTACGACAAACAAGTTGTTGACAACATGCAACAATCTGTTGAGGTTATAGAAGAAGAAATGGTTGAAATCACTAAACAAGAACAACCAAAACCTCAGCCACCAGCACCAAAACCACAGGTAACACAAATCGAAATCGTTGACAACGAAGAAGAAATCGAAGAAGAAATCGAAATCGATGCTGAAGTTTCTCAAGACGAAGTACTTGAAGAATACGACTTCACTCCACCAGAGATTGAAGAAGAAGAAATCGTTGAAGCAGAAATCTTCAAAGTAGTAGAAGAAATGCCTGAGTTCCCAGGCGGTGCTGCTAAGATGATGGAATTCATCCAAAAAAATATCAAATATCCTATGATGGCTCGTGAAAGCGACATCCAAGGTCGTGTTTTCGTTAACTTCGTCGTTGAACCAGACGGAACAATCACAAACGTAACAGTGATGCGTGGCATCGGCGGCGGCTGTGATGAAGAAGCTCTTCGCGTTGTTCAAAGCATGCCTAACTGGAAACCTGGTAAACAACGTGGTAGCGCAGTACGCTGTTCTTTCACTGTGCCTATCATCTTCAAATTGCAATAGTAACATTCAAATACTATATGATAAAGAGCTGTTTTCAACAGCTCTTTTTTTGTTTCAAAAAATCATCAATCAAACTTATTAGTATTTGAAAAAAACGTAAATTTGCAAACATGACACAACAAGACAAAAAAAAATATACATTACGTTTCGGCAATAAAGATTTGCCTTCTTTTCTGGTAACTAAAGAGAATATAAGAAAACTCATATTCTTCACAACAATATATTCCTTAATATTTATTAATATATTCCGTCCTTTCAATTCGGAAGATTGGATTCCAGGAATCAATACTTTCAACTACTTCCTCTACTCTTCCCTTATGGTACTCATAGGCCTGACTCTCATCTCCATCAGCCGTATCATAATGTATTTCTTCGTTAAAAAAATCTCTATAGGTTACCTAGAATATCTTATCTGGATTCTCGGAGAAATAACAATACTCGCAGGATTCTATATCTTCATCGCTCACAAAGTTGGATTCATAGACAATTATATACAACAAAACCCAGTACTCGTCTACTGGGAAGCTATCTTCGAGATATTCAGAAAAGCTGTAGCTAACACAACATGGATGCTGCTCATCCCTTATGTCATCTCCTTCCTATATCTTTACAATGAACATCTTGTTAAAAAGCTTGCAGAAAACACAGAAGAAAACAAGGAGAATAACGTAATACAATTCAAAGATGAAAAAGATGAAGTACGTTTCTCTATAACATCCGACAAGGTCGTTTTCATCGAATCGTCTGACAACTACTGCATCATAAAATATCTCAACAACGACAAGATATCAGATTTCGTTTTAAGAAGCTCATTGAAAAGATTGGCAAACGAACTCAACGACACTCCTATCCAACGTTGCCATAGATCTTATATGATAAATTTGGAACATGTGGCTTCTTTGAAAAAAGATAATAGCGATATCAGCTTCGAATTCGATGTTCCTAACATTAAAGAAATACCTATTTCAAAATCATACAATGAGAAAATCATGGAATTATTTGTTATACATTCTAAACAAAAATAAATTCCAATGCATCATCTACGTAATCTGATATTATTTGTATTTCTCCTCTGCGGACTTGACTCCTATTCTCAACTTAACCATAAACATTTCATCTTGATGGGTCGCATCGATTTGTCGGAAGAGAACTATTCCGATGCGATGTATAACTTCAACAAAGCCATCATAGCCAAGCCAAAAGACTTCGAAGGCTATTTTCTCAGAGGCATCGCCAAATACAGCCTCAACGACTACATCGGAGCCGTTGCTGATTTTTCCAAAACGTTGGAACTACATCCATTATACGTCAGAGCTTACCATTATAGGGGTGTCGCTAACGACAGACTTGGCAACTATGCCGATGCAAAAAGAGACTATTCCAAAGCAATAGCCTTAGACCCTTTTGATGCCGAACTGCATATAGCCATGGGGTCGACAAAACTTCATCTCAATGAGTTCGAAAACGCCATATCCAGTTTCGACACCGCAATAATCATCAACCCTAATAACGCCAACGCATACATAAACAGAGGCATCGCAAAAAGATATCTCGAACGCCTCGACGATGCAATAGACGACCTTAACAAAGCTGTCTATTACGACTTCTTTAACATCGAGGCTCTGGTGAGACGCGGCATCATACACATGGAACGTGAACAATATCAAGACGCGATGTTAGACTTCAACAACGCCTTGAAAATGGATAACGAAAACCCAATAATATTCTTCAACAGAGGAACGGTACATCTCAATATGGGCGACACTATATCAGCATTGAAAGACTACGAACGTGTCAACAATCTCGATGAACGCAACGCCCTGACTTATTTCAACAGAGGAATAATATACGGGCAACTAGAAGAAAACGACATCGCCCTAGCTCTATTTAATAAGGTGATTGAGATAAACCCTAAAAATATATACGGTTATTTTAACCGCGGTATCTTACATTACAAAATGAAAGAACTCGATGAAGCTGAAAACGATTTCTCTAAAGTCATCGAATTGTTCCCAGACTATATCGATGCATGGGTCAACAGGTCGATAGTACGATATAAAAAAGGAGACACCCAAGGAGCTGAATCCGACAGATATAAATCAAGGGAGATAATGGAACTTATCAGCAATGACAGCAAAAACATTGACTCGTTATATAACGTATATTCTAACTCTATAGGCTACGACAAAATCATTGCCTTCGACTCCGACTTCATTAATGGCGACAGAGGAGGAAAACTGGTTCAGTTCTCTGCTGTAGACATCAAGCCTTTCGACAATTTCATAGTCGCCGCCAGTGAATTTAATCCCAAAGGCAAAAGCAAAAAAGATAAGCGACAATTCGTAGATGCTACATTAAGCCAGATTAACGAAAGCAAACAGCTCAATGGGATGTATCTCGTCTATATGCAAAAAGAAAACAATAATGAGAATTATCAGTCGCTTCTCAACGACTCTATCATAGAATTAGTCAGCGACAATGATTTAAAAGTTTTCTTGTCAGCCTTGATGAATTACGAGATACACAATTACCAGCACGCAGAGAGAAATCTATATCAGCTGATAAACAACAATATTTATAATGTTTATGCCAGCATCAATATCGCTGCAATTCAAAAAGATAAAGCTGAGTTGATATTAGCTAACCAAAACTACAACGACCCTGTAAGTATCAACGTAAAGAAGACTAATGAGAAAAGAAATATAAACAATCCTGTCAAGCCTGATTATCAACAAGCTCTGAACACATTGAGCAATCTCGTCGTTGAATATAAGACCAA
Source organism: Bacteroidales bacterium (assembly GCA_045648285.1). Taxonomy (GTDB): domain Bacteria; phylum Bacteroidota; class Bacteroidia; order Bacteroidales; family F082; genus Limimorpha. Next base: position 14,943 of record JAZRNQ010000171.1, read on the forward strand.
TCCTTTCATTTGGTACAATCTAGGCAACATACATCTGCAAATGCAAGAATTTCATAAAGCCATCGACGACTATTCTCTTGCGATAAAATACGAAAAGAATCTAGCTGAGGCATATTACAACAGAGGTCTCACTCTGCTATTTTTAGGAGAGAAAGACCTTGCTAACAGCGATTTAAGTAAGGCTGGCGAGTTGGGAATAAAAGAAGCCTATGCTGTAATTAAAAGATATATCAATAATTAAAAATTATTGTATCTTTACAAGCAAAAATTAGACATTATGAAAAAGAAGACATTATTTATTATCGCACTTATAATTATCGTATTATGCGCTATAGCTATAGCAGTCTGGCATATGACAAAATCTAGAGAATACGAGCCAGAAAATCTTGAACCTGAGGTGTTCGAAGATCAGACTTTTGACACTGATATGATAATTGGTCTTTGGCAAGCTGGAAGCGTCTTCTACAGATATAACGATGATTTCACAGGTGTCACATGGGACACAGCCGATGACGTAACGGAAGCAGAAGGAGGAAAATTCACTTGGGAAGTTAACAAGAAAAGAATCATCCATTTCCACCAAATGGAAATTAGTGATGCTATAATACCAAAGGCATATACCATCACTAATTTGGACTTATCAACTTTCGAATATAAAGACGATTATAAAGTTGAATATATCTTCACTAAGATAGAATAATCACTTACCCATCTTGACGATTTTAGGCATTTTATCTTTAAACTGAGGCATCGTCATTCCTATTGTTGCGTTGATGTATGTTGGGTCGCAAACATAGTATTTCTTTCCAGCATATGCGAATGCGTCACCTGAGACACTTGTGTTATCGCCCAAACACACTGCTGTAGCAAGGTGTCCTTCATATTGTAAACCAATAACTTTAGCATCAGTATAGGTTGTTACAAGCCATGCAAACAAAGCAGAACGATCTTCGCAGTCACTGTATGGATATGCGATAACTTCTTCTGGATAGAAATATTTCTCATAACCGAATTGTTGATCGTCAGTCTTATAGTCAAAGGCTGTCTGGACAAAATTCAAGATGATGTCTATAAACTGAACTGTTGAGTATTGTTGTCTTATTTCATTAAATTTCTCATTGAATGCTTTTTGCGCCTCGATAGAGATTGGTGAAGCGAAATATATAGGGAACACTGTCATAGGCACATCATTAAGATAAGCTATATGCGCGCTGTTGTATGGCAGTTCCACCTTATCCTTGATTTTCTCAATAGCCAATTCTCTCTTGACATCACATTGTCCCATATTCAAAATATTATAGAAATCCAATCCTATCTGTTTCAAGTTCTGATTCTGCTCATCACTATCGTATGTGTAAATACTTTCTTTAGAACCACCACCTCCATATATTGAATAGTACTTCAAGTTTGTATCATCTGCTTCTTTAAAACGGAAGAATGAATAAGAATACACCTCTTTGGAATTATCTATAACAGCAAGAAGAGTCAATTTATTTGACTCCTTCCCTCTTGCCACCTTTACTTTGAAGCCGCCTTCATTACGTAACATATAGAAATTAAACAAGACGCTGTTGTTGATATCAGAGAACATAACTTCTGACAAAGAACGTAAGATACAGAAATATCCCCAGTCATTAAGACCCAT
>JAZRNQ010000172.1:0-3130 GCA_045648285.1 Bacteroidales bacterium
TCAGCTCTGGTGGGGTCATCAAATCCCAGCTTACTACCTCCCAGAAGGTGGTTATGTAGTTGCTGAGACTGCAGAAGAAGCTCTTAAACTTGCTAAAGAAAAAGCTGGCGACCATATCACAATGGACGACCTCCGTCAAGAAAGCGACTGCCTCGACACATGGTTCTCATCATGGTTGTGGCCTCTCTCATTATTCGACGGCATCTTGAATCCAGACAACGAAGAATTCAAATATTACTATCCAACAAACGACCTCATCACTGGTCCGGATATCATCTTCTTCTGGGTAGCTCGTATGATTATGGCTGGCGAAGAATATCAAAAAGAAGTTCCTTTCAAGAAAGTATATTTCACAGGTATCGTCCGCGACAAACTCGGCCGTAAAATGTCTAAGTCATTGGGCAACTCACCAGACCCAATCGAACTCATCGACAAATACGGCGCCGACGGCGTGAGAGTAGGTATGATGCTCACAGCACCTGCTGGCAACGACCTTCCTTTCGACGAGGCATTGTGCGAACAAGGACGTAACTTCTGTAACAAAATGTGGAATGCTCTCCGTCTCGTGAAAGGCTGGAAAGTAGACGAAAACATCGCTCAACCAGAGACAGCTAAGATGGCGATGAGATGGTTCGAAGAACGCTTCCAACAAGTGCTTCAAGAAACAAACGACAACCTCGACAAATATCGTCTCTCTGACGCTTTGATGGGAATCTACAAACTTGTATGGGACGACTTCTGCTCATGGTATCTCGAAATGGTGAAAGCTCCGATGAATCAGCCAATCGACGCTGTGACATACAACGCAACAGTCACATTCTTCGAAAACTTGATGAAGATTTTGCATCCATTCATGCCTTTCATCACAGAAGACATCTGGCATCTCTTGAGAGAACGTCAAGACGGCGACGACCTCATCATCGCTCAACAACCAGCACAAAAAGTCGTTGACAATGACATATTAAATCAATTTATATTTACACAAGACGTCATCAACAACATCCGTAAGATTCGCGCTGAGAAAAACATCTCAATGAAAGAAGCTGTTGAACTTATCGTTGTTGACAAAGACGGCAGCGTCAACAAAGACTTCGATTCTGTCATCGCTAAGTTATGTAACTTGAGCAATGTTAATTATGTGACAGAAAATCCACAAGACGCATTCGGATTCTTGGTAAGAGCAACAGAATATTTCATTCCTGTGACAGACAATATCGACACAGAAGCAGAAATCAAGAAGTTAGAAGAAGAATTGGCTTACGCACAAGGATTCTTGAAATCTGTTGAAGCAAAATTGTCGAATGAAAAATTCGTCAATAGCGCACCAGCAGCAGTCGTCGATAAAGAAAGAAAGAAAAAGTCAGACGCTGAAGCAAAGATTAAAGTTCTTGAACAACAGATTGCGACGTTGAAGAAGTAAGACTACAAGTCAACAAGACTACAAGACAACAAGTAAGGGACGTGTCAATTATGAAGTGACCCCAAAAGTTTTTTGTCCAAACTTTGGGGGTCACTTCATTGATGCGTCTTTCTTTTTGGTCAATGGTCAAAAAAATACAATACAATACAATACAATACAATACAATACAATATCTTTCGTTATCAGCATAATAATTATTTGTTAAATTCATTAAATATTAAAATCATGAAAAGATATTTATTGTTGTTGATGTTGGCTGTAATGCCTGCATTAGCTATGGCGCAGTCTGAAAAAACTAATAAAGGCGCACATTATTTGGAAGTCAAGACGGGACTTTCTATAAGCGATATTCCATTGATTAATACTTTAGATGCTCCTCCGGTTGAAGGCTTGAGCTTCGATATGAGATATGCTTACGGTTTGATTAATAATTTAGATATTATTGCAGCATTTAGTACATATAGTGGATATGAAAGTTTTGATGAAATAATGGCTATTGGTATTTCATATATTGATCGTATGTATTACTGTAATGCACTGCAAATAGGTGTTAGAGGAAAAGTGAAATGTTTTGATTTTATGAATCTTAAGCTTTCACTTACAGGAGGTTTGATGAATCATGCGCAGACATGTTATGGAGATTATCCTCCTTTACAGCCATATACGGTCATGTATTTGAAATCTTGTGTGGGTGGAATGTTTGAAGTAGATTTTGATATAAGCAAAAGGATGTCGCTTGGTTTATTCTACGGAAGGACCACGACAATATTGAATAAGAATGCTGGAGTTAAATTCGACAATACAGGACTTTCTTTATCGGTGAGGTTATAAGACTCCAAGACACTAAGTCGCCAAGTCAATAAGTGGGGACGTGTTAATTACACATTTGAAATGAACAAGGTGTAATTGATGCGTCTTCCTTTTTTATGAAATGTATAAAGTACAAACTAAAATATAATTGTTATAAAAAAAATGTGATTACAAAAAATGTTAAACATAAATTGTAATTACATTTTTTGTTATATTTGCAGATGAATAATAAAGAATGATTTTACAATGGAAACACCTTTTGTATTTGGTAAGATTGCTACGGATAAAAACTTTACCGATAGGGAGCAGGAAACTGTCGCTTTGGTGGAGCATTTTAAATCGTTGATAAATACGATTATTGTATCTCCGCGTCGTTGGGGAAAGAGCTCGCTTGTCAATAAAGCTGCTGGTATAGCCATGGAGCAGGATGATAAGTTGAGAATATGTCATATAGATCTTTTCAATGTCAGGAATGAGGAACATTTTTATTCTTTGCTTGCTCAGAAGGTTATATCAGCAACATCGTCGAAATGGGATGAAACAATAGATGTAGTGAAGAGGTTTTTTTCTCGTCTCAGTCCGAAACTGACAATCGGAACAGACCCGATGAATGAAGTTTCTGTGGATTTCGAGATGAAAGATGTGGTGAATAATCCAGATGAAGTGCTTGATCTTGCAGAAAAGATTGCCAAAGATAAAGGATTGAAAATAGTTATATGTATTGACGAATTTCAAAATATTTCTGAGTTTAACAATCCCGATTATTTTCAGAAAAAATTGCGTTCGCATTGGCAACAGCATCAAAATGTGGCATATTGTCTTTATGGTAGTAAGCGTCATATGATGCTGGAGGTATTTACGGATTCTTCTAGACCATTTTATAAATTTGGTAATCTGATG
>JAZRNQ010000173.1:0-3208 GCA_045648285.1 Bacteroidales bacterium
AGGAATCCTGGCTGCATCCGTATTGATACTGCTTATCCTTGTCGCTGTCTTCTGGTATCTTATCCATATCATACGCACGCAGAAGACCCTCGATGAGATGAAATCGGACTTCACAAACAATATGACCCACGAACTGAAGACACCGATATCCGTCGCCTATGCAGCTAACGATGCTCTTCTGAACTTTCCTGACGAAGACTCTCCAGAACAGCGCCGGAAATATCTTGAGATCTCCCAGAATCAGTTGGAACATCTTAGCGGACTTGTAGAGCAGATTCTCTCTATGAGTATGGAAAGAAGGAAGGGACTCGTATTACGCAAGGAGGATATATGTTTGGCTGACATGGTTGCTGACCTGACTAACAAGCAGAAGATGAGGGTTGAAAAGCCTGTCACATTCGATGTCGAGATTGTCGAAGGAACAACCATAAATGCAGACAGAATGCATCTTGGCAACATTCTGAACAATCTCTTAGACAATGCGATCAAATACTCAGGTGAGACAGTCACCATAAGCATCAAGGCAGACGAAAGACATATCTCGATCAAAGATAATGGAATCGGAATCTCAGAGTCTGACCTCAAGCATATATTCGAGAAGTTTTATAGAGCGCATACCGGCAATATCCACGATGTCAAAGGTTACGGACTGGGACTTTATTATGTCAAAAGCATAGTGGAGAAGCACGGCTGGACCATAACAGCCAAAAGCGAACCCGGCAAAGGAACAACATTTACAATCCACTGGGCATAACGTCATCCCCGACCTGATCGGGGATTTAACGAAGAATATGAACGATAAGATAAACATACTTCTGGTCGAAGATGAAGCCGACCTTTCACTGATAATCCGAAACACCCTCACCGGACAGGGCTTTGATGTCAGAACAGCACGTGACGGGGAGGAAGGCCTTCGGATGTTCTATGCACAGAAGCCAGATGTGCTGGTCGCAGATGTTATGATGCCGAAGATGGACGGCTTCACAATGGTACGTCAGATAAGGCAGACAGACACTCTGACTCCTGTACTCTTCCTGACAGCGAGATCAGCCATTGATGATGTCGTGGAAGGATTCGAAATAGGAGCCAATGACTACCTTAAGAAACCATTCGGAATGAAGGAGCTGATTGTCCGTATCCGTGCATTGGCTGGCAGAAGACCTGTGCAGAAACCTTTGGAAACTATTTCATACAACATAGGCAATTACACCTTCAATCCGGATACTATGCGTCTGGACTTTGCAGGTACATCACAGGAACTGTCCCCAAGAGAAGCCCGAATCCTGGAACTCCTATGCACAAGCAAAGGAGAAACATTATATATGAAACCTCTCCTGCTGGAACTCTGGGGAGACGACGACTTCTTCAACTCCCGCAGCCTTCAGGTCTTCATATCCAAGCTCCGCCGCCGTCTAGAATCAGACCCACGCATCCGCATCGTCAATGTACGAGGCGAAGGCTACAAACTCTTGGTGAACGAATAAAAACTCCGGTCAGAAGATTCCCACCCTCTAACCGAAAAATTGTATTCCAATCAGAAATGCCTTATCTTTACACAGACAAATCGGGATTTATCTAACAGCCTTGACAGAGCTCAATTGATACCCTTAGGAATCTATTAAACCTGTATGATATGAAAGTATTTACAAAAGAAAGCGCAGCCTTTATCACTATCGCATTCATTGTCTGGACAATCTTTGAAATTGTCTATGATCTGATTACCGGTGTCACTCTTGCCGAGATGATGTCGGTCAAGTATATTGCGGGCTACTTAGTGGGATCTATTGTATTTGCCGTTTTATTGTTGGCATTTCAGCTTTGGCATAACAAAAAGAAGAAGTAACATTAAACTCAATAGCCATGAAAAAGTTCATCGCCCCCCTTCTAGTCATCATCGGTTTCTTCGCGCTAATATATGCGATTCTTGCTTCAACAGATCGCACAACACAAATTGCTCTATTCGGAGCTGCATACTCGGCTCTTCTCGTGGCAATATATGCGTTTATTCCTGCTATAAAGAATCCGAACTACAGTATGTGGTGGTCATTGCCAGATGATGTAACTCCTGGTGAAAGATGGGGATTTTATATAGGTAATTTCCTTGTTTGCGGCGCGATATCATGCTCTTCATTTCAGCTGCCACAGGAACATCTCTCTGAAATGTCTATAGCATATTTCGCTATAGTGCCAGTCGTTGTAGCTATGATCGCAGTTTGGGTTCGCACGATAATGCTAAAACATAACAAGTAGATAAATCGGGATCTATATGAAGAAAAGATTATCAGATAAGACAGACCTCATTTTAGGCATTATATTAACAGTAATCTGTTTTGTTGGCTTGTATCTATATAATAAGTCATATAACCATCAAACAGAGGTAATAGAACGAGACGGTATTACAGTCGTTGGTGAAGTTGTAGAAAAGGGACGCGCTAAACATCGTAGGGGCGAAAATACGTATACCATAAAATATAAGTTCGAATATCAAGGGGAAAACTATTTCGGGTTTCAGGAGTTTACCAACAAGTGGTATTATGATAATGCGACTGAAGGAATGAGTTATGAGGTAAAGTTCATAAAGCCCAAGACTGAAGGATTATGTAAAAATGCAAGAATTTACATTAATCGTCCTATCCCTTCGATGACAAACTAAATTCGGATTTATACTTCACGAATTACATAGGGGGATATGAATAAGAAATTAGAAAAAGCATTAAATTGGACTGTTGCTATCGTTGGTATCATCGGTACATTATACTTCACATCGGCCAAACACGATGACCTGCACGAAACTCATCTAAATGGCGAGGAAACAATAGGTATTGTTGTAAAGCGTAGTACTGGTCGTTCGGTTAAACCTGGTACAGGGAGTTCAAAAGTGGATTATGTATTCAATCAAGATGGGAAATGGATTCAAGGAACTTACTACGGCAGAGAGTATTATGAAAAGGCAATAGTAGGTATGAAGTATAAGGTTAAATACAGACCTGATGAGACAACAAACAGCGTTGTAAATCACTCTGCTGTCATATACTTAGACGAACCTATATCATCTGAGTATCGTAATATCCCAAAAACAAGGGAGTGGATATTGAAAGAGATTTATCCCGATAAAACCTCAATACCAGGTGCCCGCGATTTATCAGAAATCAATCATATGCTCCCTGATAGTTTAAGAGGATTTTGGAGATAGTAAAGGTTAAATTCG
>JAZRNQ010000174.1:0-10656 GCA_045648285.1 Bacteroidales bacterium
CAAATATCTCTTCGGAAACAAAACAAGAGAATTTGACAGCATTGATTATCAAGATTATTATACCGACATAAACGACGTCTTAAAAAATATTAAGAAAAACTATTACAAAAAAAATGTAGGAGCGGTCGTTCTATTATCCGATGGCATCTGCAATAAATCATATTTTCCAGAACAAGACATCGAGTCGTATCCCTTCCCAATATACACTGTAACTTTAGGTGACACAACAAATTATCCTGACCTTTATATAAAAGACATTTTCTACAACAAGACAGTTCCATCACAAACTACAATCCCAATCAGATTGATAGCCAATGCCAACAACTGCCGCAACGAAGCTATGAACATCAAGGTTTTGGTCAACAATGAAATCATAGAAGAAAAAGAGATTAGCGTCAACTCCAGCCGTTTCTCAAACACAATAGACTTCAACATTGAGTCGGGAGATGAAGACGTGAAACAAATAGACATAGAAATCAACAATATAAAAGGTGAGCTAACCACTAACAACAACAGCAAACGTATTTTTATCGACGTCATCGACAAGCAATACAAAGCCTTGTTTTTTGCCAAGTCTCCACATCCCGATTTAGGCAGTTTGAGAAACATTTTGGGAGATAATTTTGAAACCGACATGATTTTCTCTGGCGAAGAACTCCCCGACTTTAAAAACTACGACATAATTTTCTTGCATCAGGTTCCATTTCCTGGCATGGAAAACCAAGCTGAGCTTAACAAGCAGTTAAAAGAAAACAAAGAAATACCAGTGCTTTTCATCATAGGAGAAAGCACTGATTTAGAAGCTTTCAACTCTATACAATCATCCATCGAATTGAACAAAGGAGCTGTAAACAGCGTCCTCGACATAAAGGCAAATTACAACAACACATTCGGAATTTTCAACATCGATAACGAATTGATAGAGGCTATCAACATATTCCCGCCTCTCTCACTTCCGCATCTCGAATTCACGCACAAGACAAGTCACGATATCTTGCTTCACATGAACATCAAGGATGTATCAACGCAATCGCCTTTGTTGAGTTTCAGCACAGATAACGAAGGACGCAAGAACGCATTCCTTTTCGGCACAGGAATATGGAGATGGAAATTATACGATTTCCACAACAACGAAGTATATGACAACTTTGAAGAATTATTTTCAAAATCCGTCAAATATCTATTGACAGAAAAAGACAAAGAACTGATTATAAACCATAAAGAAAGCTATTTCAACAACGAGCCAATACACTTCACTGCCGACTTAAAAAATCCTAGTCAGGAACTTACCAATGAACCAGACTTGAGGATGCGTATCATCGACAAACATTCGAAGAAAGTCTACGAATACGATTTCGCAAAAAACGAAAACTCCTACTATCTAAACATCAATTCATTACCTGTAGGCATCTACAATTTTACAGCAGAAGCACAGCTGGGCAACAGCAGATATTTGGAGAAAGGCAGCTTCTCTATCGTCAGTGTCGGAGCAGAAGCTCAGGATTTAGTAGCAAATTCACAAAGAATGAAACTTTTAGCTTCATTAACAAACGGAAAGAATTTCAATGTCGAAGAAATGAATCAGCTTGTCGAAAGCATTGACAATGATGACAGAATCACATCGATAACAAGAGAAGAAACAAATTATCAAGATTTAATCAATATGAAATTGATATTTTTTGTAATTTTATCGCTCGTTTCAATCGAGTGGTTCTTACGGAAAATGTTTGGAACGTACTAGACAAATTGAAAATTGAAAACTGAAAATTTAAAGTCTTAAATAAGAATAAATTGTTATTAACAATAAAAATTAAGAAAATGAAAGTTACAAAAAACACAGTTGTCACAATGACATACGTTTTGCATCGCGAAACAGCTGAGGGTGAAATCATCCAAGAAACTACAAAAGAACAACCATTCCAAGCTATTTTCGGCGCTGGCATGTTATTACCTAAATTTGAAGAAAACTTAGAAGGTTTAGAACCAGGCGCAACATTCGGTTTCGCATTGACTCCAGCGGAAGGCTACGGTGAACGCAAAGATGAAAACATCCTCGACGTCAACAAAGAAATCTTCGTACAAGACGGCGTTTTCAACGAAACAATTTGCCAAGTTGGTGCAACAGTATGGTTCACAGACAACCATGGCCAACCATTCCCAGGCAGAATCTTGGAAATCGGCGAAACAACAGTTAAAGTCGACTTCAACCCAGAATTAGCTGGCGTTCCATTATATTTCACAGGCGAAATCTTAGACGTTCGTGAAGTTAACGAATCAGACTTCGGCGGTGGCTGCAGCGGTGGCGGTTGCCACAATCAAAGCTGCTGTGACAGCTGCGGTGGCGGTTGCGGTGAATGATAAAAATTCCAGGCAATAATAAAAAAATCGACTCGAAATTGAGTCGATTTTTTTATTTAGAAGAGGTAAACAAAACCAAATGACGCAACCTGACGAGTATTAGCTCCCAATCTGTATTCATTTGTTTTCTTAATAGTTCCGTTAGGAGATGTCATCCTTGTATGCATACAATTGATACTCAACAAACCGATTTCTGTAGTAAAGAGAATATGATTGTTAAATCTGTAAGTCAAGCCAGGAATCAGACGAGCACCGATTGAAAAAGTCTTGTCACCATCTATCACTACGGCGTCGCCAATTTTTGTCTTAGCATTAGAAATGCTTACAGGTATTTTTGCGTCAACATACAATGTTATCTTGTCAAATTTAGCGTATGCATAACGAAAGAAAGGACCGAAATCAAATGTGTTAGAAAAGCCTTTTTTTACGTTTTCTACGATAACATCACCATTAGGAAGAGTATGGTCGTTATCTTTAAGTGAAGCATAACCATAGCCCAAACCAAGACCAAAGCCATAGCTCTTACCTGAAATCATATAACCAACAGCTGGTGTAATTGTAAATCCATTTTGAATAGGAGCTTTATCAACAGTATGGAATGGAGCTTTATAAGATGTCTCACCACCAAGATGATAAGCACTTATAGAACCTGCTACGAAAAACTGAGCGTTAGATACTAAACCTAAAGCAACAAAAACTAAAACGAGTAAGAATTTCTTCATTTAATAAAATTTAAGTTAATATTCAATTTGTAAAATAATGATAATCAATAAAATAAAAACAACAGACTATCACTCACAAAAGTACAAATAATTTCAATCAAGCATAAAGATAAGAGAAAATAATTTTCTATTTTTGCTCATACAAACACATCATACTTATGTCCAAGAAAATTACTCTTATAATTTTTACAATATTATTTTCCGTTAATGTTTTTGCCGACAATCCCAATGTTCCCACAAAATTATATTTTGGTCATAATGAATTATATAAAAAACCGAACTACGCATACAACCCGCACATCATCAAATCAAAATACGATTATTCAGATATCACACTTTCAATAACCCGTGGATGTAACAGCGATTACGAAAGAATATGCGCCATTTACAAATGGATATGCGACAATATCAGTTACGACACCGAATATGAAATATACGATGCTGACCATTGCTTCGACAAAAGGAAAGGCGTCTGTCAGGCTTATTGCAATCTCTTCTACTATATGGCAAAATCCATCGACATAAGAGTTGAAATAATAAATGGAATAACAAAGGATTTTGACGGGAATATAGGCGACGGTCACGGATGGATTTTCGCCTACACAGAAAAGAACTACGGAATATTATTAGACCCAACTTGGGGTGCTGGTTCGGTCAACGGATACGAATTCACAAAAAGCAACGACTGCTGGATGTGGTTCAACGTATCACCCGAATGGATGATTCTAAGTCATTTCCCAAAAAACGAATCATACCAACTTATCGACAGTCCTATCTCATACAATAAATTTTTATCATTAACACCAGCAAACTCACTATGGATTAGTTACGGACTGAATGGCGAAGACATTTACGACATGATTATGAACGACAAATTAACATTGCCAACATTTTATTCTGGCGGTGAAGGAAAATTCCAGTTTAAAGAACTCCCATTACGAGAATCTCTCAAAATAGGTCACACATACACCCTACGTATCCAAATGCCAACTGACAATATGATTGGAATTGCAAATGGCAATAGCGTCATATATAAAAATGATAAATGGAAACATGAGGGCGATAACATATATTATATTGAGTTTACACCTCGTAAAGAAGGCACACTAACTTTCTGCATACATGACCACGACGAAGTTTGGTCAAATATGATTAGTTACACCATCGACACTCCTACCGATGAAGATTGGAATTTGCTAAAACAACATTATCCACTCGATATTCCATTAGTCCGAGATGTTAAAAATCTCTACGAAAAAGAATGGAGAAACGCTGGAATTGACAATCACAAACTTCTGGAACTCATTGAAAAACACAATGTCAAAGAACTACCAGTCATTTACAACAACATGGGAGCTAATCTCAAAATCATATCAGTTCCAATGACAAAGAAACTCAAAAAAGGGCAATCATATACATTTTGCATACAACCTCATACTGGATGCAATTGGACTATTGTACACAATGACAATTGGTATTATGATTGGAAAATTAGCGACTCCGGCATCTATACAATAAGCATCACACCAAACGAAAACGGAAGTTTAATCATTTATGTACAAAACAATCAAAACGAACAATATCATAGTTGCATCGGATACTATGTAGAATAGCATTAACTTGAATTTCTTTTAGAAAGCAGTAAATAAATCCTACATTCTAAACATCGTCGTCGTTTGCAATAATACTTATACATATACAGAGCCGCTTGTGTCTGAAACGCATTACTAAAGGTCAAGCCTTCGTTATTGAAATTCCTGATTATCACATTATCCTCAGCATCTATTTGTTCTAGATAACACATCGCTTTTTCTTTGTAACTTTCCAAGGAATGATAATAACCATAATAAAACAACATCGGCGCCACCGCATTTATAATAATAGAATCCACCGCAGTCTTCCCTAATGTCTTCTTCACATTACGAGCCGAAAGCTTATCAAACAAGAAATGATTATCCCAATAACTATTTATCTCCACATCAAAAAAATCTTTCACTTTTTGTATGTCACAAGAATCTTTGATTTTGGAAAACATATTCCCATTTTTCACTATTATCGCAGCAATCTGAGCCAGTCTTATTGTGGGGAAGTTTGGTGGTCTGAGTCTTAGGAACTTCCAATTAGAAACAGGCATAACCTTCAATCCGAATTTCGACTTTAGCATCTGAAACTCACGCCTTAGAAGCTGTGGGTATTCATCGGGAGAACCAAAAACCAAAAAACCTGAACAACCGAACATCATTGACTCCACATAAGTTGTATTATCAAGATGTTTCAAAAGAACCTTTAAAGGCAAAATCTTAGAGAGATACTCAAAAGAATCATTATTTACCTTCATACCGAAATAACGCATAAGTCGCTGATAAAAGGTCTGTTCCCAATCTACATTATTCCTTTTCAACTCAGAGTCAAGGGTCTTACACTCATATTCCAAATGTTCAACAAGCATTCTGTCGAACCATGAAACAAGCGTAAACTCTTGCACACCACCAATCAATCCACCACAAGGAATCCAATTCTTAGAATTAACGAAATTATTATAATTGAGTAGTAATGAAATATCAAACTTATCTTTAATCTCCAGAGTAGGAATTTTAAGTCGATCTGTATCACATTCATAAACAACATGAAGAATCACATTATTATAGTTGTCATCATATTGGTGTTTATGTCTAAACCAATCAGAAGCACGCACATGTATCTCGACCTGTCCTGCCCACAACGTCCCTCCTATTTTAACACGAGCATTGACATAATCCGCACCTGAATTATAGTTCCGATTGCCGACAGAAAGCACCGATACCTCCTCTCCATCTGTTGTCTTTATATCTAGATTGAGAAGACGATTTTCCCATAAATAATATATGAATTCCTCTTTCATGATCTCGGTTTCTAAACTTTGGACTTCAAAGTTACGAAATCGAAATATGATTTGTCAAGTGTTTTTGAAAGAATTTTAAACGATTGAACAACTTTTAGCAAAAAAGTTGTAAATATTAAGATTATATGTTAAAATACATTAAGAATCAGACACTTTTCATTCCTTTTCAAACCAAGTCTGAGGCTTTTTCTTTAAATCTTTTAACATATAAACAAACACATATTTTGCTGGTTCGCCACAACGATCAATACAGATAGTGTCAGTCGGGACAATCTCTTTAAAATATGGTTTCAGATATTTATTAGGCTCGTAATAATTAAAGCTCTCTGTCAAGAACCAATAATCATTTCCCAACTGCAAATCACCTCTCTCCTTGTTAATCCATGCGTATTTATGTATTTCAGACGGCTCTCTAAATCCATACATATCAATTCCTAAAGGATTAGCCACATAATAATCCATATTTGCCAAAGGAAACCACTTCAAAGCTATCATTCCATCATCTTCTTTCATTTTTCCTTCTAAAATTACATCTTCTCTAATCTTCTGAAACTCAGGCTTTATCTGTCGCCATCCATACATATCAAGAGTAAAATCACCCTTTCCATAATGCTGCACAGTCTTTGATTTTTCTGTATTATTCAATGGAATAAAACCAGTTTTAATTTCCACAACACCAAATAGCAATACAACAGCTAAAACCGATAACGCCGCAATTATTGATTTAGGAATAATAAAATCATTATCTTTAACTTCATATTTTTCTGAAAGTTGAGCTGCTACAATTATCAAAAGCAACACAAAAGAAGGAGAAGTCCAATGCGGCAAAATCTGTCGTGTCATGGAGAAAAACCAAAACAACACTATCAAAGGAAGTGTAAGACATAATATCAATCGTTTTGGTATATCAGAGATAAATTCACGACCTTTGATTAAAGCTACCAAAGCTATGATTGTCAGCACATAATTAACAGGATTATTATACAAAAACTCACCTGCTAATTCTGTCAGAAAATACTCAGGATGGAAGTCACCGAAGAACCCTACTCTGTTGCCATGAAACGTAAAACTGATAAAGTCATTATTGATATTCCATAGCAAAACCGGCATCATGCAGACAGCAGAAATCAAAGCCGACAGATATAGAAACGGATTCTTAAACTCTTTTCTGGAATAAAAAATTATGTACAGACCCACTCCAAGCCAGATGAAAACACCAGAATATTTAGACAACATCGCCAATCCAGAGAAAAGACCAGCCAGTACCAAATGTTTGTTTTCATCATTTTTGAAATACTCAACAAACTGCAAGACAGCAAGAAAGGTGAATACACTCAAAGGAGTATCTGGCAATATAAATATTCCAGTTATTACGAAGGCATAAACCGAAGCTGTATAAAGCAGAGCCGCATAAAAACCAGTCTGCTCGTCCTTCACTTGTTTGCCAATCAGATAAATAAGATAAGTGTTAAGAGTCATTGATATGACAGACGAAAGTCGAAGGAAGAACTCGCTATCAAACAAAAGATTACAGCTAAACAACTGTATGAACCAACCCACCATCGGAGGATGATCGAAATGACTCCAGTCGGGAAACTTCGCATAAGTCCAATAATAAACCTCATCGTTACCAAACTCCATTATTGCCGCCAAAAAGCCTCTTATCAAAGCACTTGCAGCTAACAAAAGAATCAAATATTTGTTTATATCTTGCTGTTTTATCTTCATTAAAAACTGATTTTAAAATGGACCTACACGACTGCAAATATATGCTAAAAACGGACTTTATCGTATCATTATTTTTTGTATTTTTGTAAAAAATTATAAATATAAACACATTACTATTAAACACTAAAAACAACAATATGGATTCAAATCCTAATGAAAATATAATCGAAAAAGTAACCAATAAAGAATATGAGTTTGGCTTCGTGACTGATATTGAGACAGATTTCGCGCCGAAAGGTCTCAACGAAGACATCATCAGACTCATCTCTGCAAAAAAAGAAGAGCCTGAGTGGTTACTTGAATTTCGATTAAAAGCATATAGACACTGGTTGACGATGAAACAGCCAACATGGGCGCATCTCAACATCCCTCCTATTGACTATCAAGATATTATTTATTACGCAGCTCCAAAAAAGAAAAAAGAGCTGCAAAGTCTGGACGAAGTAGACCCTGAGTTGTTAGACACTTTCAACAAATTGGGAATCTCTTTGGACGAACAAAAAAGACTTACAGGCGTCGCCGTTGACGCTGTTATGGACAGTACTTCAGTGAAGACGACTTTCCAAGATACATTGTCAAAACATGGAATCATATTCATGTCGTTCAGCGAAGCCGTAAAACAATATCCTGACTTAGTCAAAAAATATTTAGGAACTGTCGTTCCTCATACCGACAACTTCTTCGCAGCATTGAACTCTGCTGTATTCAGCGACGGTTCATTCTGTTACATCCCTAAAGGCGTGCGCTGTCCTTTGGAATTATCCACATATTTCCGTATCAACGCAGCTAACACTGGACAATTTGAACGTACACTCATCGTCGCAGAAGAAGGCGCATACGTAAGTTATATGGAAGGCTGTACCGCTCCACAACGCGATGAAAACCAGCTTCATGCTGCCATAGTAGAAATCATAGCTGAGACCGACGCCGAAGTAAAATATTCGACAGTACAGAACTGGTATCCAGGCGACAAAGACGGCAAAGGCGGCATCTACAACTTCGTAACAAAACGCGGAATCTGCCGTGGCGACCGTTCAAAAATATCATGGACACAGGTAGAGACAGGTTCAGCTATCACATGGAAATACCCAAGCTGCATCTTGAAAGGCGACTATACCACAGCGGAATTCTATTCTGTCGCTGTAACAAACAACTACCAACAAGCCGACACTGGCACCAAGATGATACACCTAGGAAAGAACAGCAGAAGCACTATCATTTCCAAAGGCATCTCCGCAGGACATAGTCAAAACAGCTATCGTGGCTTGGTCCGCATCGCCCCTAACGCAAGCAACTGCCGCAACTTCTCACAATGCGACTCATTACTGCTCGGCGACAAATGCGGCGCACACACATGGCCTTATATACAATGCAACAACGACACTGCAATACTCGAACACGAGGCTACGACATCGAAGATTTCTGAAGACCAACTCTTCTATTGCAACCAAAGAGGCATCGACACCGAGAAAGCAATCGGTTTGATTGTCAATGGTTACGCAAAAGACGTCTTGAACAAACTCCCGATGGAATTTGCCGTTGAAGCACAAAAATTATTGTCAATCACATTGGAAGGCAGTGTCGGTTGATATTTTTAACTTAAAGAAAATTAATAATTATGTTATTCGAAATAAAGAACTTACATGTCTCAGTTGCAGGCAAAGAAATATTAAAAGGTTTTAACTTAAGCGTCAATGAGGGTGAGATTCACGCCATTATGGGACCTAACGGAACCGGTAAAAGTACATTGGCAGCTGCTATCACTGGAAGAGAAGGCTACGAAATCACAGAAGGCGAAATATGGTTCAAAGGCAAGAACATCTTAGAGATGAGTCCAGCCGACCGCGCCAATGAAGGTATCTTCCTCAGTTTCCAATATCCAGTTGAAATCCCAGGCGTAAGCATACAAAATTTCATGCGTACTGCAGTCAACGCAAAGCGTGAATATCAAGGACTTCCAAACATGCCAATGCCTGAATTCGTCAAGATGATGAAAGAAAAACAAGCTATGGTGGAAATCACAGCTAAGTTACAAAACCGCTATGTCAACGTAGGCTTCTCTGGCGGCGAGAAAAAGAAAAACGAGATTTTCCAAATGGCAATGCTCGAACCACAACTCGCAATTCTTGACGAGACAGACTCAGGTCTCGATATCGACGCATTGAGAATTGTCGCTAACGGCGTAAACCAACTTCATAGAGACGATAACGCATTCATCGTAATCACCCACTATCAACGACTTCTCGACTATATCGTCCCAGATTTCGTTCATGTGATGTACGACGGACGCATTGTTAAGTCAGGCGACAAATCACTCGCTTTGGAACTTGAAGAAAAAGGTTACGAATGGATTAAAGACACCATTCTTTAATTTTAAAATTTGTAACTCATGGAAAATCAAGAAAAAAACATACAGAATAAATTCATCGAATACGCTAATAATTCGATGGAGATGATTTCTGCCAACGACACTCCAAGAGTGAGACAACTACGTCAAGAAGCTCTTAAACGATTCATCGGCAATGGCTTCCCAACAAAGAAAATGGAGAAATGGCGTAACTCACGCATGATTGAATGTGTCAATGAGGATTTCAATATAGATAAAATAGAAAGCAAGAAACACGATTTCTGCTGTGTGATACGCGAACTCGACACTGAAGTCATTTCAATGACAAACGGCAAATTCGCTGAAGACGAAAGCCTTAGAGTTTTAGAAAACGGCATTGTCATCGGCAGCACACGCAAAGCGATGCAAGAATATCCTGAATTATTCGAGAAATATTTCGGCACTTGCAAAATCGATGATGCAAATGGTTTTTACGACATCAACACAGCTCTCTGGCAAGACGGTTTCTTCATCTATGCACCTAAAAACGCTGTAGGCGAAAAGCCAATACAGATAATAAAAATCATCGATGAGGAAAACAATCCGTTCATACAGACACGTAACCTTATTATCGTTGAAAC
>JAZRNQ010000175.1:0-8501 GCA_045648285.1 Bacteroidales bacterium
CAGTCAACTGCATACCGTCTCCAGAGTCACCCGCAAAACGGATAACTACTTGTTCGAGTTCTACAACTTTTGATATTTTTGTCATGATAAACTATATTAATGTTGTATTAATTTTGATTAAGCAAATTTTCTGCAAATGTAATTATTTATTGTTATCAAGAGACAAAAAAATGAATAAAAAAATAAAGAAAAGTTTTTTCATTTTTTTGAGCTACATACCGATTATCTTTATATCTTTGCAGCAAATTCAAAATTAAATTAAAATAATTATGGCTTACAAAATTTTAGACAATTGTGTAGCATGCGGTACTTGCATTAACGAGTGCCCAGTAGGTGCTATTTCTGAAGGCGACATCTATGTAATTGACGCTGATTCATGTGTTGGTTGTGGTTCATGTGCAGGTGCATGTCCAAACGATGCTATCGTCGAAGATTAAGAATTAAAATTTTATTCGTTAAAAGGGAAAAGAAGCTCGGCAGAATTCTGTCGAGCTTTTTTTTATGACAACGGACAACAGTCAACAGACTTTGGGTATGCGGTGCCTGAGCTTGTCGAAGGCATAACGCTCGGCACTTCGACAGACTCAGTGACCGAAGAATTTTCAATTTTAAACAATAAAAAGAGACGTATCAAACACTCCTTGTTCATTCCTTTGGTGTGTTCGACGCGTCTCTACTTTCAATTTTCCTTTTTCAATTTTCAATTTTCAACTTCCTTCTCCGCTTCGTCTATATTTTCTTTAATCTGATTCATCACTTTATCCAATGCCATCAGGTCTTCTTCCTTTATATTCTTCAAAACGTTTCTCATCATGCCGATGGCGACTTCTGTTGTTCTAGTCTTCAACTTCATTCCTTCTTCAGAAACTACAATGTTATTGACACGACGGTCGGTTTTGTTGACCTGACGATAAACGAGACCTTTCTTCTCCAATGAGTCGATGAATTTTGTCACCGAGTTTTTGTCTTTCTGAATTATGTCGGCAATGGCTTGCTGCGACATCACTTCAGCATCCCACAAGATATCCATCACAAGATATTGTTCTGGAGTGAGATTTATGTCGTTACGACTAAGTTCTTTGGCAAAATATTTTATCAAAGAACAATTGACAATGTTAATATAAACTGCAATCTTTTTTATTAAAAGCATATCGTTTTATTTTTTTAGTGGACTATTGGGTTCGTTATACATCATCCTATACTCAACTATGTCAGTCACTCTTGGCAGATTTCTGCTCACAAAAAGCGTCGCTTTGCCAAGCGGTGTCAGCACCATCTGAGTTCTTCTATGTGCTATGCCTCGCGCCAAAATCCGTGCCACTCTTTCCGCTGACATCATTTTTTCTTCATCACGCGGCGTCTCTCCTTGCGGACTGCCATCTGCAGTCAAGGCGACGTTACGGATATTGGATGCCGTGAAACCCGGAGCGAATATCATAACATGAAGTCCGTCGTATAAATGTTCGATGCGTAAGGTTTCTAAAAATCCTCTTACCGCGAACTTAGAAGCGGAATATGCGGTGCGCGCAGGAAGTCCGACATATCCTGCTGTGGAAATGACTCCAACGACAGTGCCCTTACTTTCAAGCAAATACGGCAAGGCGTATTTCGTACAATATACTGTTCCCCAGAAATTGGTGTCCATCAAAGAGCGCATAACATTTAAGTCTAAATCCTTGAAGACAGCACGCATAGAGATGCCCGCATTATTAACAAGAACATCAATCTTACCAAATTTCTCAACAGTCTTCTGTATAAGATTTTTACAATCCTCTTCTTTTGAGACATCTGTCTTAACACACAAAAACTGTTGACCGTTGACTGTTGACCGTTGTCTTAATCCCTCTGCTACTTTTTCCAGTTTATCAATTGAACGTGCGGCGAGCACTACTTTTGCTCCAAGGGATGCAAAATTACGAACAGAAGCCAACCCGATTCCCGAGCTGGCTCCTGTTACTATAATAACTTTGTCTTTATAAAAATTTGTCATATTAATTAATGTGTTTACCAAATTGCCATATTCGGCATTTCGTCAGAGTCGTACTTACCTTCAGCAAGTTTTCTCTTGACATCGGCAAACGCATTCAATGTGTAATTGACATCTTCCAATGTGTGTGCTGCAGTTGGGATGATTCTGAAGATAATCATACCTCTTGGGATAACCGGATATGTAACGATAGAACAGAAAATCTTGTAATTTGTTCTAAGGTCCTTTGCGATTTGTGCAGCTTGTTGTTCGTTGCCTGGCAAGAAGATTGGTGTCACACATGCTTCAGCTGGTCCGATTTCGAAACCTAAGTTACGGAATCCTTCTTGCAAAGCGCGTGTCACTGTCCATAATTTCTTACGTAATTCATCGCCTTCTGCGCTTCTGATGATTTCGAGACGTTTCAAGCAACCTTCAACGATTGGCATTGGTAATGACTTGGCGTACATCTGTGAACGCATGTTGTAACGTAAGTAGTCGATGACATACTTAGGACCTGCGACGAAACCGCCGATTGTTGCCATTGACTTAGCATAAGCGCCGATGTAAAGGTCGATTTCGTCCATAACGCCGAAATGTTCTGAAGTACCGCGACCTGTTGGTCCCATAACGCCGAAACCATGAGCGTCGTCGATGAGGATACGGAATTGATATTTTTTCTTCAACTCAACGATTTGATCCAAGATACCGAGAGCACCTGTCATACCGAATACACCTTCAGTGATGAGCAAGATACCGCCGCCTGTCTTGGCTACGATTTCTGTTGCACGTTTAAGAGCGTTTTCGCAACTTACTATATCGTTATGTTTAAAGTGGAATGATTGTCCGAGGTGGAGACGTTTACCGTCGATGAGACAAGCGTGAGCTTCTGAGTCGAAGACGATGACGTCGTGGCGTGTTGTCAAAGCGTCGATTGTTGATACGATGCCTTGATAGCCGAAGTTGAATTCGTATGCTGCTTCTTTTCTTTCGAAGTCAGCGAGTTCTTGTTCTAATCTTTCGTGGAGGCGTGTGTTGCCGCTCATCATACGAGCGCCCATTGGATATGCCATGCCCCATTTTGCTGCAGCTTCAGCGTCTGTCTTTCTGATTTCTGGATGGTTAGCCAAACCTAAATAGTTGTTCAAGCTCCAGTTCAAGACGTCAACGCCATTGAAACGCATGTGAGGTCCCAACTCACCTTCTAATCTTGGGAAAACAAAATAACCGTGTGCACGGTCTCTGTATTGACCAATAGGACCGCCTGAGTCCTTCGCTATTCTTTCAAAAATTTCCATTTTTCTATTAGTTGATTTAGATTTATTTTTTAGCTGTGCAAAAATAGTAAATATATTTACTTTACCAAATTGATTTAATAAAATATTTTATCATTTCTTCAAATGTTTTTAAAAATTGTTATATTTTTGCGACTCAAATTGACTTCAGTTATACGTAATGGACAATGACCGTTGTCCGTTGTCTGTTGACCGTTGTCTAAAAAATATAACTATGATAAACTTCAAAGACAAATACGCACTAGTCACAGGAGCGAGTTCAGGGATAGGAGCTGCGATAGCAAAACAACTCTCGAAAGAAGGCTGCAACTTATTTCTGACAGGACTCAGCGCAGAACAGTTAGAAGAGACAAAAAAATCATGTGAAGCCTTGGGCGTTAAAGTATTCGCCAAAGAAAGTAATTTCGCTGAATATTCAAGCATAGACGATTTTGTTCAGTTCGTAAAATCGTATAACATCAATATCGACCTTTTTGTTTTAAACGCAGGCATCTCACAAAGAGCCAAGGCTTTCGAGACTGACTTCGAGACTGACCAGAAGATAATGCAAATCAATTACTGGAGTTCTGTTTATCTCATCAAACAATTCAAAGACGAAATTGTAAATGCAAAACATACCAGTATTTCTGTCACGACTTCTCTCGCTGGATTGTTCGGGTTCCCATTAAGAACATCATATTGCTCATCAAAGCACGCCTTGTTTGGTTTCTTCGAATCTATGGATTTGGAATACGACAACGTGAGCGTAACGTTCTTGATTCCAGGAAGAATCAACACCAACATCAGCAAGAGCGCGCTTCTTGGCGACGGTCAGCGTTACGACAAAATGGACCCAGGTCAAGCGAAAGGTCTTGATGTCGACAAGGCTGCTAAGGTCGCGGTCAAGGCTATCAAGAAAAAGAAACACAGAAAACTTATTGGAAAATACGAGTTGCTGATGGCACATATTAATAGGTATCTTCCAAGTTTATATTACATACTTTCCAAACATATTTCCCCAACTTAAAAATCAGAACAATGAAAGAAAAAGTTATATGCGGCATTCAACAAGTCGGCATCGGCGTTGAAGAATTATTAGAGCCATGGAAATGGTATAACAAGGTTATGGGCTTCGAGATGAAGATTTTCGACGACGAAGGCGTTGCTGAGAGGATGCTTCCATACACTGGCGGCAAACCACAGCCACGACGCGCAGTCTTGGCATTCAACCCACGTGGTGGCGGCGGCTTCGAGGTATGGCAGCCTAAAGGAAGAAAGGTGAAATACCCAGAACGTCCGCTCCTACTCGGTGACTACGGCATCAATATCTGCAAGTTGAAAGCTAAAGACGTCGACAAATCTTACGCTCATCTTAAAAACAACGGAGCTACTATGCTCAGCGAGGTCTGCACCTCTCCTTTTGGATTCAAGCATTTCTATTTCAAAGACCCATGGAATAACATCTTTGAAGTTGAACAAAACGACTACGCTTTTATCGACGACAGCAGCAAGACTAACGGCGGTGTTAACGGCGTTGTCATCGGCGTTAAAGACATGGAGAAATCCATCGAGTTCTATGGAAAATTATTGGATTACGATACAATCGTCGGTGATGTCACTGGCACTTTCGAGGACGTAAAAAACATCAATGGTGGTAATGACGAGTTCCGTCGCGTGATGCTGAAACGCTCCAAACCAATTCAAGGTCCGCTCTCAGATATGATGGGAGATTCACATATCGAATTAATTCAATGTTTGGACGCGATTAATCACGTCCGTACGGGAACATTAGAAAACAGATATTGGGGCGACCCAGGCTACATCCATCTCTGTTTCGATGTCCGCAACATGGAATGTATCAAGGAAGCTGCTGAGGCATTGGGACATCCTTTCGTCTGCGACGGTGGCCGCGACTTCGACATGGGAGATGCCAACGGACACTTCACTTACGTTGAAGACCCTAACGGCACTTTGATAGAATTCGTTGAGACATTTAAAGTTCCTGTCATGAAGAAATTCGGAATCTATCTCAACTTAGGGAACAAAGACGACTACAAGCCACTTCCTAAAATCATGACAAAAGCCATGAGGTTTAGTAAGATTAGTCCGGAAAAGATTAAATAAGAAATTCAGAATCTCAAAACCTCAAAACCTCAGAATTTCAGAATTTATTTTGAATTTCTGAGGTTTTGAATTTCTTAGTTTTAGAAACAATAAAAACCTCCCTTCAACGTTTCTCCAAAAAACTTGTTGTCTTGTTGTCTTGTTGTCTTGTTGTCTTAAAAAATGAAACGTCTTATCTTTATCGGAATCATATTTTTCTGCTGCATTTCATTGAAAGCTCAGAACAAATATTTCACGATAAAAGGAGAAATAGTTTCTGCCGACAGCCTCGTTCCCATTCCGCAGGCTCATATTTTAAGCGAGCTGTCGCACTTCGGAACGACATCCGATTTTGACGGAAAATTTTCAATACAGACAAGAAGAATCGACACTTTAAGAATCAGCAGCGTCGGTTTTATAACGAAATACATTCATATAGACAACGACAGCATCAATGCAACCGATTTCAGAATCACTTTACAAAGAGACACTATTTTATTAGATGAAATCGATATCATCCCTTATTATAATTTCAGCACAGTAAAAGAAATCGTCGGCACTGCTCCTGTCGAAAAGCCTTTTGTCGTCAAAGGTGTCAATGATAATATCGAGGATTTTTTATATCAAAAACCAAAGAAAATTCCTGACGACAAAGGAATTCTCAGTCCAATTCAGACATTGTATAATCGTTTCAATAAAAAGGAAAGACTAAAAAGAAAGTTAGAAAGAAACAGGAGAAAATATTTGAATGATTAGAAAGGCTGTTAGCTTTTGGACAAAAAACTTTAGAGATCAAAAAAAGTCGCTTTAAGGCGACTTTTTTTGATTAAATATTTTTACTTAGAATTATATCCCGAGACAGGGTAAACGCCTGTTATAAACAAGCTTCCATATGGTGAACCTGACAATTTAATTCTTTTATTCGATATAAATTCTGTCACGGCATATTCATTCAACAACTGTGTTGCTGGATTACCACTTTGTGAGCCTTGGTGTATATCATCTGAGTCTGTAACCCAAATTTTAGATAAAATACCAGTAGTATTATCTATCTCATATCCCCATAATGTTATTGCATGAAGATTACCTCCATTTGAAGCTGTACTTACGACGACTGATGCCATACCTCTCTTGAAAGAGTCTACTATCAAATCTGAAAAAGTCTTAAGATCTGACCATCCTCCCCAACTGAGGTATTCACCAACTATAAGGTTATCAAACAAGCCTATATAATTATATTCATGATATACTTTCGGCAATATATCATTCCATACATTTGAATAATAACCTCCAGTTGCATTAGGCTGAGCACAGCTTTCTGAACTTGCATATTGTTGTGTATTACGTCCATCGAAATACCATGTCACACCTTGCATCACGTCTCCGCCTTTTCCGTTCCACCAAAAGTCGCGATATAATTCCATGAGAGCTAGGTTATAAGCACCAACGCCATCATAACTTTTTGTTCCAACACCCGTAACAGCGCCTGCAGGCAACGTATTGCCTGCTTCAACATAACGGTCTTGCCACCATTGGATGATGTTAGAAGCTGACGCAGCCCAACACATATTGATGTCTGGTCCGCCATTTTTTAATTTATTGACATCATACCATCCTGAATTTAACGTCACGCCTTTCACAAAGACTATATTGTCATCCATATCTCCTCCATCGTCATTACCATCATCAATAATAGAATCATCCCATTCAAGCGGATACTTCTCCACATTAGATACAAATCTGTAATAAAGCGTGTTGTTTTCCAAGCCTTTTTCGAAGGTATAGCTGCCTTTGTCACATTCCAATACAACATTATTATCTTCATTTGGCAATAAGATGACAAACGAAGTTGAAGTGCCTTCTGTCACTTTTATATTTGCTGCATCACTTTCTTGAATTACGAATTCAAAATCATCGATACCTTCATTATATTGCAACTTATATTCCGTTCCCTTGATAGCAGTGCCGCTCAATGACGTAACATCTTTCAAATCCAGATATGCAATTGCCATCATATTCTTCAATGTTCCGCTTAATGTCAAAACAACGTCTTCTCCATCGTATTTTGCGGTAACTGTTGTCTTGGCGATATGGTAATATCCCAAGTCATCAATATCACCGCTTTGCTCTGCGATGCTACCGCTTATGCTTGTTATGATATTATTACTTCTTGTTTCTGTAATATAAGGTATGCTCAGTTCTTTTGAATTTCCGAGATACCATATCTCATATTCCATACCTTCTGTCAATAAGTTTTTTGCTATTTGACCTTCAAAGGCAAGGACATCAGCTTGAACAGTAGAAAATGCTGTCAACTCTACTAATTGTGGCTTTAATTGATTAGGGATAGCTAGATATAATCTTTCCGTTCCAGTACTCCATTTAATGGAACCGTCTTCTAACATATTAGCGAACTCAGACCTTTCACCACTGCCGATAGGCATGACACATCTTACATTCACATTTCTCACTTCTCCACCATCGTCTTCATTAGGTTTACATTGTGTGAAAGCAAGTGCTATCAATGCTATTATTATAACAGATATATTTTTCATCATTTGTTTTCCTTTCTTCTTTTTGTGAATGTATAAAACATAGCCGTAGCTGACATAAGCAACAAACCATTTGTAAGAGGTGCATCGTCTGTTCCTTCTATTTTTTCAAAGGCAAATCCTATTTGTTGAGTATCTATAGAATTAAAAGTAAAACCTTGTGTTCCTGCATTCTTATTTCCCAGACGCAATTCTTGCGCATTCGAAAAGTAAGCATCAGTTTGTGCTTTAATGTCTGCGGCAAAAAAAGACATAGCACACAACATTAGAGTAATTACAAAAATTCTTCTTTTCATAGTTTTAAGTTTATACCCAAAAAGAGCTAAAGATTATTAACCTTTAGCTCTTTTTTTATTAGATTCAGAAATTTTGAGATTCTGAATTTATGAGGTTTTAAATCAAAGTCCTAATTTTGTCTTAACGTCAGCTGTGATGTCGATTGCGTTGTCGCCGATATAAACAACTGCACCAGCAGCTTTGTCGAAGATATATGTGAAGCCTTTTTCTTTACCAACAGCATTAACAGCATTTTGTACTTTTTCGATAAGTGGAGAAATCAATTCCATTTGTTTGTTTTGTAATGCCATGTCAGCGCTGCTTTGAAAT
>JAZRNQ010000176.1:0-3948 GCA_045648285.1 Bacteroidales bacterium
AGGAATGAGATGGATATTCTGATACACGACAAGTATAATGGCAATGCGATAGTACGTCCTGACAGATATGCTGAACTTGATGATAAGGTGATACTTATAGATTACAAGACTGGTAAGCATCATGAAAAGTACTATGAGCAATTGCAGAGTTATATGCTGGCGTTGAAAGATATGGGCATCAAAAAAGAGATAGAAGCTTATTTATTGTACATAGGTGAAAATATAGAAATTAAACCTGTTTTTTTAGACAGATTATTTTAAATACAAAAGCATTTTTTTTGTAAATTTGCTCACTTTTTTGAATTATAACAAATTAAATAATATTTAGATGGATAGTATTCGTAATGTCGCAATTATTGCCCATGTCGACCATGGCAAAACCACATTGGTAGATCGTATTTTACACCAATCGAGATTGTTCAGAGACAATCAAGAAACAACTGATTTGATGTTGGATAATAACGATCTTGAGCGAGAACGAGGTATTACCATCTTGTCAAAGAACGTTTCTGTTCGTTACAAAGGCACAAAGATTAACATCATCGACACTCCCGGTCACTCAGACTTCGGCGGTGAAGTGGAACGCGTTCTCAATATGGCCGACGGCGTTATCTTGCTCGTCGACGCTTTTGAAGGACCAATGCCTCAGACACGTTTCGTTCTTGAAAAAGCTTTGTTGTTAGGTCTTAAACCAATCGTTGTTATCAATAAAGTTGACAAGCCTAACTGTTACCCAGAAGAAACACAGGAAGCTGTCTTCGATTTGATGTTCAACTTAGGCGCAACAGAAGAACAGCTCGACTTCCCAACAGTATTCGGTTCTTCAAAACAAGGCTGGATGTCTGATAACTACAAAAACGTGACATCAGATATCTCATATCTCCTCGATACAATTTTGGAACATATCCCAGCAGCTAAGTACGAAGAAGGTACTCCTCAAATGCTTATCACTTCTTTGGATTACAGCTCATACGTCGGTCGTATCGCTGTCGGTCGTTTGAAGAGAGGTATCTTGCAAGCTGGCATGAATGTGTCTCTCGTCAAACGTGACGGTACAATAAAGAAGAATACAATCAAAGAATTATATACTTTCGAAGGCCTCGGTAAAGAGAGAACCAAGAATCCTATCAAAGCTGGCGATATCGTAGCAGTGATGGGTCTTGAAGACTTCGAAATCGGTGACACTGTAGCTGACTTCGAAAATCCAGAAGCTTTGCCTCCAATCCACGTTGATGAGCCAACAATGAGTATGTTGTTTACAATCAACAACTCACCATTCTTCGGTAAGGAAGGTAAATTCGTTACTTCACGTCACCTCCGTGAACGTTTATATAAAGAGTTGGAAAAGAACCTCGCACTTCGTATTGAAGACACTGCATCACCTGACTCAATGATGGTGTTCGGTCGTGGTATTCTTCATCTTTCAATCTTGATTGAGACAATGCGTCGTGAAGGTTATGAGTTCCAAATCGGTCAGCCAAAGGTTATCTTGAAAGAGATAGACGGCAAGAAATGTGAGCCAATTGAAATATTGACAGTTCAAGTTCCTGAGCAATTCGCAGGTCGCGTTATTGAACTCGTTACAGCAAAGAAAGGCGAGATGACAAACATGCAGCCTAAGGGTGACAGAATGAACATCGACTTTGAAATTCCATCAAGAGGTCTTATTGGATTGAGAAGTAATATGCTTACAGCTACAGAAGGTGAAGCTGTTATGTCACAACGACTCAAAGGCTACGAACCATGGAGAGGCGAGATCGCTGGACGTAACACTGGTGCTCTCATCGCTATGGAGACAGGCGTCGCTGTTCCTTACGCAATATGGAAATTACAAGACAGAGGTTCTTTCTTCGTGATGCCAAATGAAGAAGTGTATGCTGGTGAAGTCATCGGTGAAAACACACGTTCAAACGACATCGTTTTAAATGTTAATAAAACTAAACATTTGACCAACGTACGTGCATCAGGTTCTGATGAAAAGATAGTTCTCATTCCACCAAAACGTTTCTCACTCGAAGAATATATGGAAATGATTAGAGATGATGAATATCTTGAAATAACACCAAAGAGCTTACGTTTGAGAAAGATTATCTTGGATGAAATCGAACGTAAACGTCAAAGTAAGAGAGAAGAGTCAGCAGAATAAAAACGAAAAAAGTCGCTCAAACGGGCGACTTTTTTTATGTTAATGTTTTTTATTTTCTTATTTTCTTCTTCTGTCACGACTAAAGATGTCGCTATAGTCAGAGCTTCTGTTATGTTCGTAAGGAATGTAGAACAGACATATATCTTTGTAAGGACCAGCCTCCATTATTTTACCAACCAAAACAGTAGCGTTTTCTGGATTTTCGTTGTTAAGATAAATGTCGTATGTGACATTTGTTTCATCGTCAGTTACCTGATTTTTATAAATGAATTTTTCTTTAAGATATTCATCAACACGGATGTTGAGGTCTTTTCTGATATAAAGGTCGGCTTCAACATATTGTTTATTGATGAAGAAGAAGTCCATTTCCCATACTGCAAAAGAATGCCAATCTTCACCACCTCCATAAATCAGTAATGAGTCGTTTTTGTATTTCGGAGTTCCGTGAACATCTTCAACATAAGATTGGTCGCAATAAAAGTTCAGAGTAGGTTCTTCGAATAGAGAAACTACAACTTTTAATGTTAATGTACTTTCTGCGTTAGAAATAACCACATTAGCTTCGCCAATATTCTTTCCAAGAATAACACCATTTTCTGAAACTGTTACTACGAGTTCATTATCCGAATAATAGGTGAGAGGATAGTCAGATGTTACATTTAAACCTAATTCTTCCAATAGCACAATATCAATAGTTGCAGGTCCATCATAATTGATTTCATATCTGTTTCTATTTTTACATGATGATAAAATGAGGCAAAAACCTAACAGAAATAAAGCTATTTTTTTCATAAATGTTAATTTTAATTATTTTCAGCAAAATTATAAATTTTCTTTGATGATAAGTGGTAATAATAAGAAAAAAAAACTAAATTTGCGGAATAAGAAAAAAGTATTTCATTAAATAACTAATAATATGATTAACAACAATTTCATTAAACGTCACAATGGACCAACAGAAGCTGACGTAAAGAAAATGCTTGAGGTTATTGGCGTTGAATCAACAGATCAACTTATTGACGAAATTATATCATCTGACATTCGTCTTCCTGAAGGTTTAAATATCGGAAGAGGTTTGAATGAATATGAATGCTTCGGTAATCTTAAAGCTTTGGCAGCAAAGAACAAGATTTACAGAAGTTACATCGGTATGGGTTACTACAATGTAATCACTCCAGGTGTCATCACACGTAACATTCTTGAAAATCCAGGATGGTACACATCATACACTCCATATCAAGCAGAGATTTCACAAGGTCGTCTTGAAGCTCTCTTAAACTACCAAACAGTTATCAGCGACATGACAGCTATGCCATTGGCAAACGCTTCATTGTTAGACGAAGCAACAGCAGCTTCAGAAGCAATGTTGATGTTCTGGCACAGCCGCAGCCGCGCTCAAGTAAAAGCTGGCATTAACAAATTCTTCGTCGCTAACGACGTTTTCCCACACACAGTAGACGTTATCAAGACAAGAGCTTATCACTTAGGCATTGAAGTCGTTGTTGACGATGTCAAGAACTTCAGCGCAGGTGAAGAATACTTCGGTATCTTAGTTCAATGTCCTAACCAATTCGGTCGTGTTATCAACTACAGCGAAGAAGTTAAGGCATGGAAAGAAAAAGGTATGCAAGTAGCAGTAGCTGCTGACCTTATGAGCTTAGCTCTCATCACAGCTCCAGGTGAATGGGGTGCAGACGCTGTTGTAGGTTCAAGCCAACGCTTCGGTTTGCCAATGGCATTCGGCGGTCCTCACACAGGTTTCTTCGCAACAACAGACGCTTACAAACGTGAAATGCCAGGCC
>JAZRNQ010000177.1:0-4688 GCA_045648285.1 Bacteroidales bacterium
TGTACGTGTTGAAGTCTTTTCGAAAATCAAAGCAATGTTCTTGCCTTTTAATCTTTGTTGTTCTGTGCCTGCATATTTAGCGCGTTTGAGGTCGCGAGCTAAATCTAAAAAGTATTGAATTTCTTTTGGAGTGAAGTCTAATAACTTCAAAAAGCTTCTGTTTCTTAAGTTGAATGCCATAATTGTATTTTTTTATTTGTTTGAAATTTCTAATGGTGCAAAAATATAAAAATAATTGAAATTAATTCAAATGATGATGATTTATTTTAAAGACTACAAGACTACAAGTCAACAAGACAACAAGCGTGAAAAATTCCTGTAGTCTTATGGTCTTGTAGACTTGTAGACTTCTCAAAAATCACCACCTCGAACAAGTGTCGCATCTGCCTTTCTTTTTCTGAATATTCGTCGGCTGATAAGCCCTCGAACACGACGCTAATAATATCCCTAATATTATCGTTACTATAATAAAAACTCTATTCTTCTTCATAATGTTTGTTTAATTGGATGTATGCGATACGTCCCTACAAATTTTAATTTTCAATTTTCCGTTTTCAATTTTCAATTTTTCTTAATCCACACCGCCGGATTCACTGTGGTTCTGTTTTCCTGCCATATCTCGAAATGTAATATGGTCTTGCCGTCGCTGACGTTGGTGTGAATGCGTCCTATGTCTTGTCCTGTCGTTACCTTATCCCCTACTTTCACGAATACTTTCTCGAGGTTGGAATATAAGGTGAAATACAATCCGTGACGTATGAGTATCGCGTTGTTGTTGCCTTGGCTGGTGACGAAACAAACTTCTCCATCGAAGACGCTGCGTGCCTTGGCTCCTTTGGTGGTGCTGATATCGACGCCATTGTTGTTGACAGTTACCTTAGGTTGTGTAGGATGCGGACTCAGTCCGTAACGTCCGGTGATGATGCCTTGCGCTACAGGATAAGGCAGCTTGCCTTTGTTCTGCGCGAAGTTGTTGGAGAGCTTATAGTCGACAGACTGTGTGTTGTTTTTCTTAGCCTGAGCCTCTCTCTCCTTAGCTTTCTTTATTTCTTCGGCTATGATTTTCTCAATCTGTTTCTTGAGTTTCTTGGTCTCGTTTTCCTTGTTCTTGATGTCTTTCTGAATCTGCGTCTCTTTCTTCTTCAAAGATGCAATGTCTTTGTTGAGTTTGTCTCGGTCTTTCAGCAGCGACGCTCTCTCTTCTTTCTCCTTGGCCAGCACTTTCTCTATGTCTCTTTTGTTGGCCTCGTTCTTGTCAAGCTGCCTGCTAATCTTTTCCTGAGTGGTTTTTATCTCTTCAATCTTCACCTTGACCTGTTCGTTGAGTTCCTGAATATAACGTATTCTTCGCACCGCCTGGTTGAAGTCTTCAGATGAAAATACAAACATGAGATTGTTGGTCTTGCCTTTGTTACGGTAGGCTATGACTAATAAGTTGGCGTATTCTTTTTGAAAGAGTTGGAGGTCTTTCTTTGCGGCAGCGATGCCGTTTTTATTTTTCTGTATGTCTTTGTTAAGGGCGTTGACTTGGTTCTGGTATGTCCTGATGAGGTCTTCTCTCTGCTTAATCTGAGTCTGAAGTAAACTCACTTGGTTGATGGTAGCTTCTTTGTTTTTAGATGTCTCTTTCAATAATTTCTCAGCCAACTTGATGTCTTTCTGTATAGACTTAATCTTCTTCTCCAGCGACTCGACTGTCTGACAATTAGCTGAAACTGTCAGTATTAATAGTAATAACAGAATCCAGAATTTTTGAGTTTCTGAGTTTCTGAGTTTCTGAGACTCTGAGATTTTGATATTCTGAGTTTCTGAGTTTCTGAATTTCATATTCTACTATATTTTTTTGAGATGTTAAAAGGGAATTGCAACTTCTCCCCTACTTTAATATCTGAGTAATCTATTTCTATGTTTATGTCAAAGATGTCTCCGGCGTCTAAGATGATTTTCGTTGGTAAAAGTCTTCCGTTGATTTTTTGAAAATTATCGTAGTAGATTTTGGCTATTAGCTGTTGGCTATTGGCCATTGAGCTTTGAAGTTCATGTTCTTTAACTTTAAAAGTCTTTGGCGTTACCAAGAAAGTGTTTCTGTCGGATGTGAGTTTGTAATAGTTATCTTCAATTGATGCTTTGTATTTTTCGTTGAAATAGATGTTGTTTCCGATTAACAAATCCTGCAAGACTTCTAATGATGTCTCTATAGGCAGTCTGTCTTTTAATTCGTTTATGCTTTCTGAAAGATAAGTCTTTTCGGTTCTGTTTATAAACTTCACTGAGTCTTCCGTTATCATCACTCTTGCCACTTCGATGCCGAGTTTCAGTGACAATGAAATCCAAATCACGCTGTCGTTCTGCATCCTCATCTGACCTTTCAAACCGATGCTGTTGTTGCCTTCGACTTTGATATTAAATTTAGTCTCAAGATTATCAAATTCGAATTGGTTTCTCTCCACTTCTCTTATGATATGATTTGCAGACAAAGTCCTTAAGCCAGAAATATCTTTATTTGTTGAACAAGAGCCAAGTGCCAAAAGCCAAAAGCTAAAAGCCAAAAGCCTAAAGCTAAGAGATAAATGTTTTCTGCCATTCGCCTTTAGCCATTTGCCTTTAGCCATTAGTCGATACCAGACCGACTGTTGTCTGTTGTCTGTTGACCGTTGACTATTCATAGATTTTCTCATCCTTTATCTTTTGGTCAATGAATTCTGATGTGCCTCCTAGTTTCTTTGCTTTCTTCCAGTTTTGTACAGCTTTATCAATATCGCCATATTTGTATAGGATGTCGCCGTAATGTTCATAGTTGACGCCGCTGGCGTTTTTGTCGTAGGAGAACACTTTTTCCATATATTTCTTTGCTTCCTTGTAGCGACCGAGTTTATACAACACCCATGCGTAAGTGTCGAGGTAAGTCACATTTTTAGGTTCTTTCTCTATCGTTATCTCCGACATCTTCAAGGCCTCATCCAAACGAACATTATCTTCGGAGAGGAAATAGGCGTAGTTGTTTAGTATGTATATATTTTCAGGGTCGTTTTTAAGCACTCTGTCGTATTGCTTATACATCTTTTCTTTGTCACCTAGCTCGTAGTATATGTCACCTAGATAAGTGTCGAAGCTAGCGGTGAGTTTTTTGTCTGCCGACATGAATCTTCCTTTTTCAAGTATTCTGATGGCTTCTTGATATTTTTCCATATCGATGAGAGCCACACCGTTGAAGAGGTAGAAAATTGGCTGTTCTGGATAAAATCGTAACGCACTTGAAGAGTGTTTATATAAGCTTTCAGCGTCATCAAGAGCCATATCAGTGAAGATGAGCTGATACCATGAGGTGAAACTTGTGCTGTCGCGAGCTATCGCATCCAGATAATATTTCTTTGCTTCTACATAGTCTTCGTTATTATAATATACAGTGCCGATGACATAATATCCCAGCTCTTTGTCGGGATGTGTCTCTATGAAAGCCTTGCCTGCTATTTCAGCTTCTTTGACGGTATTGTCGTCATTTTCCTTATTGAACCAATATTCATAAATTTGAGTCTTGGTGTTGTAATCTAGTTTCTTGTTTTTTATAACCAAAACAAACTCTTCGAAAGCCTTGTCTAGCTCGCCTTGTTTTTGGTAATATTCCAACAAGGAAGTGTTGATATAAGGGTCTTCGGGATTTATTTCTTTAATCTTAAGATAGAGGTTCAAAGCGTCTTGCTCTCTTTTTTCTTGCATATAAATCTCTGCTAGGACCGACATATATCTCGTCTCGTAAGGATATGCTTTGGAGAGTTTCTCTGTTTCTTCTATGACTTTGTCTTTGTCGCCAAGAAGGTTGTATGTCTCAATCTTCATCATGGAGATGTATTCGCTCACGCCAATATTGTCTTCATAGATGTTGAGCTTGTCTATCATCTGCTCATATCTCTCAAGGCGAAGCAGTGCGTCGATATAGACTTCCAGATATTCCAGGTTGTTAGGTTCGTCTTCGAGCAGATTGTCATAAATATTGACGAACGACTCGTAATCGTTGTTTAGTCTGTAGAACTCAGCGAGGCGTATCTTATACCATTTGTTGGTGCTGTCGAGTTCGACAGCTCTTTGTATCATTTCAAAGCCTTTCTCTGGCAGACCTTTTATGCTGTAAAGCGCAGAGAGTTCATACATGCTCGCATGGTCTTCAGGAAAAGCCTTCAGAGCTTCCTCAAAATATCCTGTCGCCATGTCGAGGTTTTCATTGTATTTCTCCTGTATGCCTTTAGAGAAAAACTCCGCATTTTGAGCGAGGCTTGCCTTAGGTTGCAATGTGTCCTGACAAAATCCCGTGACGGAAATTGCCGACAATAATGATAATATGAATAAGATTCTACGCATGTTTTTTAATATGTCAACAGACAACGGACAACGGTCAACAGACTTTGTCCACTTTTTTTGTTTATGAACTCTGAACTCTGAACTTTGAACACTGAACACTGAACACAGACTTATAGTCTCAAAGTCTCAAAGACTCAAAGTTTCTCTGCGACTCTGCAACTTTGCGACTTTGCGACTCAGTGACTCGGTGTCTTATTTCCTTCCCGTATGACCAAAACCACCTTCGCCTCTTTCCGTCTCGCTTAATGTTTCAACATTAACGACTTCCATTTGTTCACATTTAGCGAAAACTATTTGTGCCACTCTTTCGCCGCTGTTGATGACGAAGTCGG
>JAZRNQ010000178.1:0-3356 GCA_045648285.1 Bacteroidales bacterium
TTTATTACTTGGAGATGAAGCCATTGCACAAGGCGCTATCGACGCTGGTCTTTCAGGTGTTTACGCTTATCCAGGCACACCATCAACAGAGATCATGGAATTCATCCAAGGCTCAAAAGAAGCTAAAGAATTAGGCATCCGCGCTTTATGGTCAGCTAACGAAAAGACAGCTATGGAAAGCGCAATCGGTATGTCATACGCAGGCAAACGTTCACTCGTATGTATGAAACACGTCGGTGTTAACGTTGCTGCCGACCCATTCATCAACTCAGCAGTGACAGGCGTTAACGGCGGTATGGTTGTTTTGGCAGCCGACGACCCATCAATGCACTCATCACAAAACGAGCAAGACTCACGTACTTACGCTAAGTTCGCTCTCATCCCATTGCTCGAGCCATCAAACCAACAAGAAGCTTACGACATGGCACGCTATGCTTTCGACCTCTCAGAAAAGATCGGAACACCAGTCATGTTACGCGTAACTACTCGTTTGGCTCACTCACGCGCTGGCGTTGTATGTACAGAAAAACGCGCACAAAATGAAGTAGCTCTTCCATCAAACTTACGTCAATTCGTTTTGCTTCCAGCTATCGCTAGAAGACAATACAAACAATTGCTCGAAAAACAAGCTGTTATGGAACAAGACAGCAACGAAAGCGGCTTCAATAAATATTTCGAAGGAACAGACAAGAAATTAGGTATCATCACTTGCGGTTTGGCTTACAACTATTTGAAAGAAAACTACAACAACGAAACTATTCCTTATCCAGTTCTTAAGATTAGCCAATATCCACTTCCAATCGCTATGATTCAAAAGATTTATGACGAATGTGACGAAATCTTAGTCATGGAAGAAGGCTATCCAATCGTTGAAGAATTATTAAAAGGTCTCTTGGCAACAGGCAAGCCAATCCACGGTCGTTTAGACGGCACCTTGCCACGCGACGGCGAACTCAATCCTAACATCGCTGCTAAAGCTGTTGGCAGACCATTCGAAGTAGGCGCACCTATTCCAGAATTAGTACAGGCTCGTCCTCCAAAATTGTGCGACGGATGTCCTCACTGGGATTCTTTCAGAGCTCTCAACGAAGCTATGTCAGGATATGAAAAAGGCAGAGTATTCGGCGACATCGGTTGCTACACACTCAGTGCTACTCCTCCACTCAATTCTATCAACAGTACAGTCGACATGGGTGCAAGTATCACAATGGCTATCGGTGCTTCAGAAGCAGGGCTCTATCCAGCTGTAGCTTGTATCGGCGACTCTACATTCACACACTCAGGTATGACAGGTTTACTCGACGCTGTTAACAACAACAATAACATCGTCGTTATGATTCTCGACAACTCAACAACAGGTATGACAGGTGGTCAGAAGTCTTCAGCAGAAGGTCGTCTCGAAAGCATCTGCAAGGGCTTAGGCGTTGACCCAGACCACGTAAGAGTTATCAAACCTCTTCCAAACCAACACGAAATCAATGTTCAAGTCATTAAAGAAGAGTTGGCATACGAAGGCGTATCAGTCATCATCCCACGTCGTGAATGTATCCAGACTTTAAGTAGAAAGATGCGTGCAAAAAAAGCATAATTAACATAAAAAAAAGATAATCATGAAAAAAGATATTATATTAGCCGGTGTTGGCGGTCAAGGTATCCTTAGTATCGCTTCTTGTATAGGCATCGCTGCTGTAGAGAAAAACATGTATCTCAAACAAGCTGAGGTTCACGGCATGAGCCAAAGAGGCGGCGACGTTCAGTCACACCTCCGCATCTCTGACAACGAAATCGCTTCTGACTTGATTCCAGAAGGTAAGGCTGACCTTATCATCTCTGTAGAACCAATGGAAGCTCTCCGTTACTTACCAATGCTCGCTAAAGACGGCGTTATCATCACAGCTAAAGCTCCTTTCGTAAACATCGACAACTACCCAGAAGTTGAGGAAGTATACGCTGAGTTGAAAAAACACAACGCTATCATCATCGACGCTGACGAATTAGCAAAAGAATGCGGCAACGTACGCGCAGCTAACATGGTAATCTTCGGCGCTGCTGTTCCATTCCTCGGTTTCGAAATGGAAACAATAGAAAACAGTATCCGCGAACAATTCGGCAGAAAAGGTGAAGAAGTAGTTGCTCTTAACCTCAAAGCCG
Source organism: Bacteroidales bacterium (assembly GCA_045648285.1). Classification (GTDB taxonomy): domain Bacteria; phylum Bacteroidota; class Bacteroidia; order Bacteroidales; family F082; genus Limimorpha. The sequence continues at coordinate 2,152 of JAZRNQ010000178.1, forward strand.
TTGAAGCTGGCTACAATCAAGCATTAAATAAATAATGTAAAAATTATTAAGACAAGAGATGGAGAAATCTGTCTCTTGTCTTTTATTAATTCATAATGCACAATTCATAATGCATAATTAAAATGTAAAGACGCAATATCTTGCGTCTACCAAATAATATTCGAGATGAAATTCCGTGAAATAATAAAACTTTTAAAGGATAACATTAAATCTCACGCCAGCACTTATCTATGTGTTATAGGCGGTATATTCCTCTTTATCGTAATCGCTTTGGTATTATCTGGTGATAAAGATACAAGCTACAACAATGAAGTGGAAGAAGTCAAAGAACCGGAATTTCTCTATGGAATATGTATCGACAACTATGACGTGGTCGTCGACACTATAAGAAAGAATCAGTTTCTTTCGAATATAATGCTCAAACACGATATCGACTATAACACCATCACTCGTATCGAGAAGACCCACAGAAAGACCTTCGACATCAGAAAGATAAGACCAGGACAGAAGCACACCTTTTTGATAAGCCGCGACAGCATCGTCCAGCCTGTCTTCTGGATTTATGAAATCAACAAAACAGATTACGCCGTGTTCAGCCTCACCGATTCTCTCAACGCATGGGTCGGACATAAGGAGGTGACAACCAACATAGAAGTAGCTGAAGGCATCATCACAAGTTCATTATGGGAAGCCATAGCAGCAGACGGAGGCGACCCTTATCTTACATTGAAACTATCAGACATCTTTGCCTGGACCGTCGATTTCTTCGGCATACAACAAGGCGATGCTTTCAAAGTATTTTACGAACATAAATACGTCGAAGGCGAATCCATAGGAATAGGCAATGTGTTGGCAGCATATCTTAACAACGCAGGAGAAGAACATTACGCTTATTATTTCGAGCAAAACGGTAAAGGCGAACACTTCGACAAAGAAGGCGACAACCTGCGTAAGGCTTTCTTGAAAGCGCCATTGAACTATCGTCGTATCAGCTCAACATTCACCAACGCAAGAAAACATCCAGTCACTAAAGTAGTGCGTCCACATCATGGTGTCGATTATGCCGCACCAACAGGAACGCCAGTAGTGACAATAGCCGACGGCACTGTAATAGAAAAAGGATGGGACAAAAAAGGCGGAGGCAACTATCTGAAGATAAAGCATAACAGTACATACACAACGACTTATATGCACCTTAATGGTTT
>JAZRNQ010000179.1:0-13019 GCA_045648285.1 Bacteroidales bacterium
TCCATTAAGAACAAGCAGGATAATAGTAAGGTTAAACAAAATAAATCAAAACCCTGATTGTAATATGGCAACAGTAAAGATTAAGTTCCGACCATCAACGGTTGATGGCGGACAAGGCTCAATTTTCTATCAAGTAATCCACAATCGTGTAGCCCGTCAGCAAAAGACGGGCTCCCGTCTCTATGGCTATGAGTGGAACAGCCACTTGTCGGAGGTAGTATTACCCAAGTTCAATGAGAATAGAAAACGGTATCTCTCGGAGATTGGTGACAAAATCCGAATGGATGTCAAGCATTTCCAAAAGGTCATAGCTGATTTTGAGCATAGCGGTTGTGATTATACCTCAGATGATGTGTTAGCGGAATTTGCATCGGACAACCCCGAAAATTTTCTCTTCCCATTTATGGAGGGAGTCATTGCCAATCTGAAAGCATTGGGTAAAATCCGCACATCGGAAACATACTCTGCAACCCTATGTAGTTTCAGACGCTTCCGAGAGGACAAGGATGTGCCATTGGACGATATGGATTCAGATATGATGATGGCATACGAGGCTTACTTGCGTAATAATGGAGTAAGCCCCAATAGTTCATCATTCTATATGCGTAATCTTCGGGCTGTATATAATCGAGCCGTAGAAAAGGGAATTACCTCACAACGCTTCCCGTTCAAGCACGTTTATACGGGAGTGGATAAGACCGTCAAACGAGCCGTACCATTGAAAGTTATCAAGAAAATCAAGGAGATGGACTTCTCGATGAATCCGTCCTTTGATTTTGCCCGAGATATGTTTCTTATGAGTTTCTATACCCGAGGTATGTCATTCGTGGATATGGCATACCTGCGAAAAAAGGATTTGCAGAATGGTGTGCTTTCCTATCGCAGACGCAAGACGGGGCAGCAACTCTTCATCAAATGGGAGAAGTGTATGCAGGAGATTGTGAATAAGTACGATACATCACAATCCAATTACCTTTTGCCTATCATCAAGCCTTTCGGCGATATTGACGAACGCAAGCAATACATCTATGCAGCCCATAACATCAACCGTTGCCTGAAAATCATCGGTAAAGAGTTGGGATTATCCGTATCGCTCACCTTGTATGTTGCCCGTCACGCTTGGGCGAGCATTGCCAAAAGCAAAAAAGTACCACTCTCGGTAATCAGTGAAGGTATGGGACACGACTCGGAGGCTACCACACGCATTTACCTTGCATCATTGGACACCGTAGCCATTGACAAGGCGAACAGTATGATATTGAAATCTCTATAAGGAAAGATTGTTGAGCGAATGAAAGGTCTCTTTGGAAGAGTGAACTTATCTCTTTGGAAGAGAAATGATTACCGATACAAAATTACACATTTTTCGGCAAATAGCACCAATTTACACTAAAAAATGTTATGCTCGATTCAGATTTTGTTTAGTGGTAATGTGGATTGTTGAGCAAATTATGTCGTGACTGTTCAAATAACCTACTCGTAATCAATAGCAGTATGTCGCATAAATCACTCTTCCAAAGAGAAGTGACCTATTATTCTGATTTATGCGCATTAAGAAATATTGTATAACACTGATTCTCTTGTTGTTTGGTGTAGGTGTTGCGCATTCGCAAGAGAAACACACGGAAATCTGTATTGACTTCCGTGTGAACAGTACTGTCATAGATTCCGCCTATTCGGACAATGCCGCCCGTATGCAGGAGATCTTGGAGTTCCTACGAACTATACGCCAAGACAGTACAATCAATATCATTGAAGTATCCTTCTGCGGAGCAGCTTCTCCCGAAGGCAGTTATCAACTCAACCGCAAGTTGGCACAAGGCCGTCTATCGGCACTTGAAAAGTTCATCCGCAGTGAGGTGGACATTCCCGACAGCCTTATTACCCATAATGACAGCTATATCCCGTGGGATTATCTCAAATCGCAGATTGAAGATTCGGGACTTATCCGCAAGGATGAAGTAATTGCCATCTTAGAGGAAGAAGCCCGATTGGTGGACTATCATCACCCGAATACGCATATCGACAACCGTGTCGTAAAATTGAGAGCATTGGACGGTGGTAAGGTATGGCAGCAGATGAACAAACTCTTCTTCGAGCAGATGAGAAATGCTTGTGCGGTATTCGTGACTTATAAGAAGGAGTTGCCTCCCGTTCAAGAGCCTGCAATCGTACCTGATACCATTAAAGTAGAGCCTATAGTTGAAGCCGTTGAAATTGTGCCCGACACAACGGCTATTATAGAAACGGGTATTCCCGAAGTGGAGGAATGGAGCCGCAAACTCCATTTGAAAACCAATGCCATAGGCTTGGGGATGGCTATCGCCAATGTTGCCGCAGAAATTGATTTGGCGAAACATTGGTCGTTTACGCTTCCTGTCTATTATTCGGCTTGGGACTACTTCACATCTACAATCAAGTTCCGCACCTTTTCCGTTCAGCCTGAGTTTCGTTATTGGCTGTCGGAAGAGAATAACGGATTCTTCGCAGGAGCACACTTCGGCTTGGTATACTACAATTTTGCTTTTGATGGAGATTACCGCTACCAAGACCATAACCGTGAGACACCTGCCATCGGTGGCGGTGTGAGCATCGGTTATCGTCTGCCCATCAGCAAGAACAACCGTTGGAGGGTGGAATTTTCTCTCGGAGCAGGTGTATATTCAAATCACTACGACAAATTCCACAATGCCCCACGCACAAAAGACGGTCTGATGATAGAGAGCATCAAGAAGACCTACTGGGGTATCGACCAAGCAGCGGTATCGTTCTCCTATTCGTTTGACTTAAAGAAGAAAGGAGGCAAGCGATGAGAAAGATTCTATACCTTATTATATGCTTGCCGATATTGCTTCTTTCGGCTTGTGATGTTCACGAATGGCCTGAAACACCGGAGTTTGTAAAAATGCATCTTCGCCTGAACTATGAAACGGATATGACCGAATGGGAACACCTCTATGATGGTGCAGAGGTCATTGAGCAGGGATATGGCGAGATATACGACAATCATCATGATTATGGCAAGATACGTTACATTGTCCGCACCTATCCCGTGTCGGAGAAAATGCGTACCACATCGGATTATACACAGGAGTTCGTATTCACGAAAGATATATCAGAGGGCTACGACCACGAAGTGACGCTTGACCTCTTGCCCGGCAACTACAATGTGATGGTATGGTCAGACTTGATCCAGACAAGCGGTGACAGCCATTTCCACAATACCGACAACTTTGCGGAAATCAGACTGCAAGGCGACCATAAGGGTAACAATGACTATCGTGACGCTTTCAGAGGTTCAAACAACATTTCCCTCGTAGCGGATATTATGGAGCATCTGCCCGACACATTGGATATAGCGATGCAACGTCCTCTTGCCAAAATTGAGTTCGTAACAAACGATGTGGTGGAGTTTATAGACAAGGAATCTGTCCGTGTCGCCTCAAAAGCCAACGGAAACAAGGCCGCATCAAATGATGATACCCCGACAAGAGCTGTAAACATCGAGGACTACAAGGTGGTGTTCTACTATGTGGGATTTATGCCCGATGCTTACAGTATAAATACCGACAAGCCTGTGGACTCCTCTACGGGAGTGATGTTTGAATCCACATTGAGAAGGCTCTCTGAATCGGAGGCTACAATGGGATTTGACTATGTGTTTGTGAACGGCAAGAAATCGGCTGTAACCGTGCAGATAGGTATCTATGACAATGAGGGTACACAACTCTCCTTGACCGAGCCGATAGAAGTTCCGTTGAAGCGTAGCCATCATACCATAATGACAGGTATGTTCCTGATGTCGGAGGCTTCGGGAGGTGTTACCATCAATCCCGACTTTGACGGAGACCATAACCTTATTTTCCCCTAACAGATAGACATAATGAAGAATCTACTACATAACATACAGATATTGGCGATGCTTGCCCTTACTATGGCTGGCATACAATCCTGTTCGGATGATTTGCACGATGTAGGCGATGTTCAGGTGAGTTTCACTGCTACGCTACCAACGGACATCCGTACCCGTTCATTCGGCAAGGCGGAACAGGTGAATACCCTTGTGGTCGGCATATTCAAAAAGGGAGTTGCCGATGTGCATACCAACAGCGGTGGCAGTTGGAACTACTATGAAATAGACCGCCAATCGTTCCCGATAAATGGCACTTCGGTAGATGTGCAGCTTACATTGGCACAGGAGCAGACATATAGTTTTGTCTTTTGGGCGTATGATGGCAATCAGAACATCTACAACATAGATGATCTGACCGCCATCGAAATGAATACCTTGCCTAATACGATAACATTTGCCCAAGCGGAAGCCGCAGACGCTTTCTTCGCCACAAAGGAAGATATTACCATTACGGGAGAACGTAGTTACCCCGTTGAACTTATACGCCCGTTGGCTCAAATCAATGTAGGTACTACAGGGACACCGATGCAAGCCACATTTACTGCAAATGGTGCTCCCAATATATTCCACCCATTCACAAATACCGTAAATGGAGCTGCCGAATTTACTTGGAATTTCAGCGAAACCACATCCGAGACATTCTCGGCTGACGGCACAGAATATAACTATCTCGCTATGGGCTATGTGTTTGCGCCGACCACAGCCACAAATATTTCTGCCGAACTGACCTTGACCAATGGAGAGGCAAGCAAGACGGTGGAATTTCCACAGGTGGAGATAGAGGCGAACCAAAGAAGCAACATCGCAGGAAATTTCACACCAACAGAATAAGAGATTTTCAATATAAGTATAACCCTAATAACGAGTTAAAAGCCGAACAGAAAAGAACAAACAAGCTAACACCGCAAAGGTGAGGAATAGTTCCGAGACCTTTACCCTGCATCAGCAGGCAACGACAGATTGATGATAAGCTCCCGTTCTGCCTACGCAGAACAGTCCTCGACAATGGGTGCGACATTCACAAGGGATGTGGCAAACATTAAGAAACAAGAAAATCAAAATAACTATTTGTATAACAATTAAATTTTTCAAAGATGAACAAGAAATTATTCTTAGGTATGTTCGCAGCAGCAGGTATGTTGCTGGCAACATCGTGTTCGAATGACGAACTGGATGTAGTTCAGTCAGGAAATGAGGCTCAAGTTACTTTTAATTTGGGCACTGAAGGTGGTATAGCTACCCGTGCTATCAGTGACGGTAAGAGTGCTGATGTTTTGGTTTATGCTGTATTTGACAAAGATGGAAACCGTCTCTCAAATATTCAGGCTGTGACAAAAACAGGTATAACATTCCCAACCACAGAAAGCATTACTTTGGCTAAGGGTCAGACTTACAAAGTGGCATTTTGGGCACAGGATGATGATTGTAAGGCTTATACAGTAGATACAGACAAAATGAGTGTTGCTGTAAACTATGCCAACGATGAGAACAAAGTGAACAATGATGAAACTCGTGATGCATTCTTCAAGACAGTTGAATTTACAGTAACAGGTTCTACTTCTATTGATGTAGAAATGAAGCGTCCTTTTGCTCAAATCAATGTAGGCGTAACCAAGGAAGATTGGGAAGCGGCTGTAGCATCAGGTATTGAGATTGAAAATTCATCGGTTGTAATCAAGAATGCTGCAACTTCTTTAAACCTAATCGACGGTACAGTAGGTACAGAGACTGTAGATGTGAGCTATGCTCTCAACACAATTCCAAATGAACCATTATACGTAGATACTGACGGTGATGGCATAAAGGAAGAATACAACTGGCTTTCTATGAGCTACATCTTGGTAGCAGATGAAATCGATGGTGCAAGCAAGGCAACTTTACAGAGCCTTCAGTACACATTTACTTCTGAGAATGGTAACCCTATTGAGTTCAAGGAGGGTTTGAACACGGTTCCTGTACAGCGCAACTGGCGTACAAACATCCTCGGTAAGATTTTGACTGGCGATATTCAGTTCAATATTACCATCGACCCTGCTTATGACGGTGATTATATTTTCCCTAATACAAGTGGTTCTATTCAGGATTTGGAATTTGCTGCAAGTTTTGGAGGCGCAGTTACTTTAGTTGAAGATGTAACAATGCCTGAAGATAGACCATTCCTCCAAGTTGCTGCAGACTTTACTCTTAATATAAATGAAAATGTAACATTTACATCTGGTAATGCTTCAAATTATGGTATCATTGTTAATAGTGGAACTACAACAATTAATGGTGGTGGCAATATTAAGTCTAACGGAGGTGGTATCGGAATTACCAATGGTGCAAATGTTATTTTCAATGGTGGCAACCTTGATATTAACACAACAAGTACGAGCGGTAGATATTTATTCTATCTTGTTGGTGAGGGAAGTACTGCTACTATCAATGGTGGTAACTTTGACTTCAACAAAACTCAGAATCAGAAGAGAGCATATATCTATGCAAGCGAAGGAACAACTGTTTATGTGAAGGGCGGTAACTTTGGTAATGCCTCTACACGAGATGGTTATACATCAGGAATCATGGGAGAAGGTACCGTAATTATCACTGGTGGTTCATTTAAGTTCGATCCTTCGGCTTGGGTTCCCACAGACTATAAGGTTGAAAAAGTTGGTTCTACATATTATGTATTACCTGCGAATGCTGTATCAGTATCAAATTCAAATGATTTAGAGGCTGTGCTTAATGGCTCTGAGTCTAACATAGATGCTTCTGTAGCAATTGATTATAGCAACAATCAGATTCGTATTGACCGCAACCTCATTTTTGATATGAACAATAATGAGGTTAAGGCAGGTTCTGCCAGTGCATATGGTCTTGTTGCAGATGGTGTATATGTTCAATTTGATGAGGCAAACATTTACTCACTCGGTGGTGGTGTAGGTGCTGTTAATGGTGCAAATGTTGTATTCAATGGCGGTAATTTGGAGATTAATACCACAAGTACATCAGGTCGCTATTTGTTCTATGCTAATGGTGAGGGAAGTACTATCACTATCAATGATGGTAACTTTAATTTCAACAAAACTCAGAATCAAAAACGTGCTTACATTTATGCAGAGTCTGGTACTACTGTATATGTAAAGGGTGGTAATTTTGGAGAGGCTTCAACACGTAGCGGCTATACTGCAGGTATCTTGGGAGAAGGTACTGTAATTATCACTGGCGGTTCATTTGGTTTCGATCCTTCTGCTTGGGTTGCTTCAGGTTACACAGCAACTGAGAACAATGGAGTTTGGACTGTTTCAGCAAATTAAAATTCCGTTAATACATAACATTCCGTGTCCCTCATTTGTGGAGGACACGGAATCTCTATAATCAATCCCCGAAACCCAGTTTCTCTTGCAATTCAGCCTTTCGGAACATTCCGAAACAAAGAACGAGAGGAGGAACAGCCCTTCGGAACATTCCGAAACTCAGTTCTTCAAGTGATTCTACCTTTCGGAACTTCCGATACTCGGAACAAGGCGAGGAACACACTTTCGGGATTTCACAACAAGCGGAACGATTGTTTGATTTATAAAAGCAATTATACAATTGTTCTCAATTATTGAATTTCAAGATATTCTATCATCCCTTGATAGATATATACACATAAAACATTAGCTAAGAAGCCTTGCCGTTCGTGAGAATAGCAAGGCTTCGCCTTTGTAGCTGTAATTCAACAACTCATTCTGGGAGAGATTTGCTGTCCCATACCTTGCAATGATATAAGCAGACTAATCCCATTCTCTTTTCGCTGGCATAAACACTTCAACACTGTTTGCCTAACCTTACTTGCTTCGTATGTATTCAGCCTAAATGCAAGTGCAACGACCACTTCAAGATTATAAAATGTAGCCCAACTTGCAGGAGTGGCTAAATCGCATCGCTGGGTAGTTGCAGGGTTAAATGTTCCACTCTTGTATATCGCTCTGATAGCGGCTCGTAGTGTCGGGGCTATCACCCCGAACAAATCCACCAATTCCATTTCTGACATCCATACATTACCGCTTGGGATATTTACGTTTCCGCTTTTGTTGATTGTTATAATTGACCTTTCCATAGTTACATTGCTATTGAGATTTCACTAAACGATTGATTAAGTCTGTTGCCGAACATAGTCAAATCCTTGTCGATTTTCTCTGTGGTAATCTTCGCATATCGCTGTGTCGTGGTAATGTTCGTATGCCCCAATACTCGGCTTACACTCTCAATGGGAACGCCCTTACTCAGAGCCAGCGTAGCGAATCCATGACGTGTGCAATGGATATGAAGTATCAAAGCAAACGATTTCAGAATGGATTAGGCTAAACGTAAATAGTTGAGAAACAACAAAAAGCGACTTTCTCGCATAGTGTAGGTTACGAAAGAAATTACGGTTTTGAGCAAGTGTTCAGTTACCAAATCGTTAGCCCTGCTGTTACCGAAAGCCAAGAGGTAACGAAATAATCTGCAATGACATCACATTGCGTTGATTGTCATTATTTTGCATAGTTAAGAACGCTTATATATGGGCTAACTTAGCAACCAAAAATATAAGCGTATGAAAGTAGAAAAATTCAAGGTGTTGCTCTACCTTAAAAGGAGCGGATTAGACAAGTCGGGTAAGGCTCCCATTATGGGGCGAATTACCGTAAACCGAACGATGACACAGTTCAGTAGCAAGCTGTCGTGTACTCCCGAATTATGGAATCCTCGTGAAAGCCGACTTAATGGCAAAAGCAAGGAGGCAGTAGAAATCAATGCCAAGATTGACAAGCTGCTGCTTGCCATAAGCTCAGCATTCGATTCTCTTTTGGAACGCAAACAAAATTTTGATGCCACCGATGTCAAGAATGCGTTTCAAGGCAGTAAGGATACTCAAATGACCTTACTTAAACTCTTTGATAGACATATTGAAGAAGTGAAATCAAAGGTTGGTATAGATGTTTCTCATCGTACACTCCCCAACTATCTATATACCCGTAGTCGTCTTGGCGAATTTGTATCAAAGCGATTTAAGGTTGCAGATCTTGCTTTTTGTCAACTTAATGAGCAATTCATTCGGGAGTTCCAGGAGTTTGTGGTTATAGAGAAAGGTTTGGCTATAGAAACCGTGCGCCATTATCTGGCGATTCTGAAAAAGATTTGTCGAATTGCATTCAAGGAAGGACATTCAGACAAATGTTATTTTGAACATTATCCTTTACCACAGCAGAAAGAGAGACCACCACGAACATTAAGCATGGAAGATTTTGAGAAGATCCGTGATGTCGAACTTGTCGGATGCAGACCTGAACACTCCATTGTTCGTGATATGTTTCTTTTTGCTTGTTATGCAGGAACATCGTATGTTGATGTCGTCGCTATCACCCCCGATAATCTATCAAAAGATGATAAGGGGGCGATGTGGTTAAAATATCGTAGAGGTAAGAACGGGCAGTTAAGTCGAGTAAAACTGCTTCCTGAAGCCATTGCACTTATAGAAAAATATCGCGATGAGACACGGCAGACATTATTCCCTGTAATACCATATCAAGCATTAAAATGGTGCTTGACAAGTATAAAGACAAAAGTAGGCATCAAAGGGCGTTTGTCCTACCATATGGGAAGGCATTCGTTTTCGACATTGATGACTCTTGAAAACGGTGTTCCTATCGAAACCGTGAGTAAGATGTTAGGCCATTCGGATATAAAAACGACTCAAGTGTATGCACGAGTAACTCCGAAGAAACTTTTTGAGGATATGGATAAATACATCGAAACGACAAAAGATTTGAAACTAATACTCTAACCAAGAAACAACTACCATTATGCGAAGTACATTCAGAATTTTATACTATATCAATCGTGGCAAGGTAAAGGCTGATGGAACAACCGCTATTATGTGCCGTATTACCATTGATGGCAAGAATAGCGTATTTGCCACAGGTTATTATTGCAATCCTAATGATTGGAATGCAAAGACCGGAGAGGTCAAAGATGTTAGAACCAACAATATGCTCAACGACCTTAGAGCAAAACTTGAAACCTCATACGAAAATCTATTAAAGGATGCAGGCATGGTAACAGCCTATATGCTAAAAAATGAGGTTACCTGTGTGGCAACTATACCAACTACTTTATTGAAAGCAGGCGAAGAGGAACGAGAACGATTGAGAATCCGAGCAGAGGTTATTAACTCAACCTCATCCTACCGGCAATCAAAATCCACGCAAGCCTACTTGCACGAATATCTATTATCGCTCAATATGCGTGACATTGCCTTTGAGGATATAACAGAAGATTTTGGTTGGGGCTATAAACTCTATTTGAAAAGTAAAGGCTGTGGAGTTGGCCACATCAATCATTGTTTTACATGGTTGAATAGATTGATATATGTCGCAGTAGATAGAGAGATAATCCGTTTCAATCCTCTTGCCGATGTTCCATATGAGAAAAAGCCCGACTACAAATTAAAACACATCAGTCGTGCCGAATTACAATGGATTATGGAGCATCCTATGAGTGAGAGATTACAGGAACTAACACGCAGAGCATTTATATTTTCTGCCTTTACCGGCCTTTCATATGTGGACTTGCAAAGACTTTATCCATCAAATATTGGAACGACCACAGATGGACGCAGATATATTCGTATAAATCGCAAGAAAACAGATGTAGAGTCGTTTATACCTCTACATCCCGTAGCTGAACAGATATTAGCATTATATAACACGACTGATGAGGACAAGCCTATATTTCCTTTGCCTAATCGAAATATGATATGGTACTGCATTCACGAAATCGGGATAATGGCTGGCGTAAAAGAAAATTTAAGCTATCATGACAGTAGGCATACATTCGGAACGCTTACGCTTTCGGCGGGTATCCCTATTGAAAGTATCAGTAAAATGATGGGACATACTAATATCAAAACTACACAAACATATGCCAAAGTGACCGATGATAAGATTTCTGAAGATATGGATAGGTTGATGGAACGAAGAAAACAACAAAAAGAAACCAATAACAATGTAGCCAAATGAAACGAGGAATCATAACATTTAAAAACGGTGTAGTGAGTATTCCCACTGCACCTGTTTGGATGATGCAGGAAGAAATAGCCGATCTATTCAATCTCTATGGTCGTGATATTCGTAAAGCCATCAATGGCATTTATAAGGATGGTGTATTGTTAGAAGCTGAAACAATGCGATATATTCGACTTGATGAGCAGCGAAGTATAGACACTTATTCCATTGAAATGATTATAGCCATTGCTTTCAAAATCAACAGCAGAGAAAGTGGAATTATCAGACGGTATATCATGAATCGGCTCTATGCGAAGAATGACTGCCGGATTGTTCTGTTCGCAAACGAATTTGGGAAAGGTGGCTCAATTTTCAATTAGTATTTCAGTTCCGCCAATCGCTTATTTCCGTTGCTGTCCATTAAGTTAGTACAGACTCTTCTGAAAGCGAAAAGGTCAAGCGGCAAGCCGTTTCGGGCAGAATCTTCCTCCTACGGAGAGTATTCAGCCCGAAAACCTTTCCCCTTTCACGTCTGTACAATGGACGCTTTCGGCAACGGAAACAAACGACTGACGGAAAAGTAATAAACAAAAAAGAACAGCGTACAAATAGGCTCTATAATTGATAGCCCGATTTGTACGCTGTTTCCGTTTCTATACATGGAGGGGGGTATCTTTTAGGAATCATAATAATGGGGCAGACGGTAAACTGCACTCCCTCCAGAAATGTAATTTAGTTTTGTTTGCTCCTACTTCTTAGTCCCTTCCCAAAACCATCTAACAAACTGATAGGACAAACTTATTACCAAAAATATTGGAGCAAGGATGTCATATAAAAGTTCTATCCAATTCTTATCGCTTCCTTGCGTATAATAATTATACTCATCCAAGAGATTATTATACTCTGATATTATATACTTAAACTCTTCAACTTCTTGAGGTAAGAATGTCTGATTCCCTGTCTTGAAATTAGGCAAATGGAATGATAAAGTATCAATATATTGTTTTTCTTTAATGCACCCTAAGATAGAGTCTTTGTTAATCAGAATCCATGAATACATAGTTCCGTAATCTTTTTCAACTAATTCTATCTCTTCGGGGCTGTATATTGTAGTATTAAATGTACGGTTATATATATTAGGATTTAATTCCATATTAACTCTCCATTCAAATGTGTTGATTCTGTGATTTAGTATATTTGCCTCTCTTCGATAAAAGAATTCTCTATTATCACCTAATATGCAGAATATACCTAAAGCAGCAAAGATTAAACACCACAGGTCAAATTTTCGCCATTGTTTATCCGATATTGATGTATTCTTTACAATGAATATCCCTATTAATGTCAAAATGACTAACAAGATAATTAGGTAAAGAGGATTTATCAATAGATTTTCATACCAACTCATATTATATGTAATCAATTTGAAAAATAAGACAAAATATTATCTTCCAAAGAATTGTTTCAATCGCTCTATGCCTTGTTGGTGCTTCTGAGGGTTAGTTTCTTTTAGTTTGATGATGTTCTGCAACTTCCACTTAACTGATGGGTAGTTACTCAAATCCCCTGCACAGCACTTATCCCAATCGGGTGTTCCTTCTTCAAATGACAAAATAAAGTCTTTATCAGCCTCAGTTAATGCTGCATTGACTTGTGCAATCAGATTTACTCTTGCTTCTTCATAATCGGCATAACTGAACTCGACATCGGACATACCTTTGAATTGTTTTTCTAAAGCATCCGTTTGATCAATGCTATTGGGTTGTAACGATTCAATAATGGGTTTGTCGCTACCGAGCAAACATAGTATAAAACCATCTTTCACATCATCGAAAGATGATAGTTCCATATACTTGCAATCAAACAAGTCTCGTGGATGCTGGCGACTCAATGCAGCTGTTATCTTACCGCCATATAATTGTGAATATGACACAGTACGAGCCTTACATGCCATACTGAACTCTTGTTGAGCCCTATTGCACAACATCTTATCTTCAGTCACTCCGATTACACCTCTCTTCGTGCCATTTACCTCAATCTTAACGGTTGCTCCGTTGAGTGTACATTGCAGTTTCCAAACATCATACTTCGGA
>JAZRNQ010000180.1:0-5671 GCA_045648285.1 Bacteroidales bacterium
GCCACTATAGAATCCTGGGTGTAGCCCATAACTTTACCGCGTGCTATGCGAATCTGCTCCTCTACGATGTCTATACCCGTTCTTTGTTCTGTGACAGGATGTTCCACCTGTATTCTGGTGTTCATCTCAAGGAAGTAGAAGTTCTGGTTCTCATCGACGATGAACTCTACAGTACCAGCGTTATTGTAGTTCATCTTCTTGCAGATGTCGACGGCAGTGTTACATATCGCCTGACGTCTTTCTTCTGTCAGCGTTGGCGATGGTGACTCTTCGATGATTTTCTGGTAGCGTCTTTGCACCGAGCACTCGCGTTCGTAGAGATGTATGACGTTGCCATGATGGTCGGCGAGAATCTGCACCTCGATATGGCGAGGGTTTCTGATATATTGTTCAATGAATATCTGTCCGTTGCCGAAGTAACGTTCTGCTTCGCGTGATGCTTGCTCCAACGATGGGCGTAGCTGTGAGGCATCTTCCACGACACGCATGCCCTTACCGCCGCCGCCCGCAGAGGCTTTTATTAAAACGGGATACGGAAGGGCGGCGGCATGAGCCACTATCTCTTCAACGCTACCCACCAAACCCCATACGACAGGGATGCCGTTCTCGATGGCAAACTGACGAGACCTAATCTTGTCACCCATCAATCGCATCGAATCCGCATCAGGACCGATAAATATCAAATTATTAGCCTTACATGCTTCAGCGAAGTCAGCGTCTTCCGACAAGAATCCATATCCAGGATGGATAGCATCGACGCCAGCATCTAAAGCCGCATCTATAATCTTTTGTATGTTGAGATATGTATCCTTCAAGCTGCCACTGCCGAGAGGACGCGCCTCGTCAGCAACACGACAATGCATAGAATCTACATCATTATCAGCATATATAGCTACAGAGCTAATGCTCAGTTTCTTTAAAGTACTGATAATACGAACAGCAATCTCTCCTCTGTTCGCTACTAATATCTTATGTATTTTCTTCGAAGGCATAATATGGAGACAAAGATAATAAAAAAGTCAAAAGAAATAGAGTTTTTTAATTGAAAATTGAAAGTTGAAAGTTGAAAATTAATTTTCCATTTTCAGTTTTCAATTTTCAACACAAAAAAAACTCCTTCATCCTCTCCTGAGCATCATCACTCATTCTCTCTTGTGCTATCATCATCGCGGTGGCATCAAATATTCCATCATAAGGATTGGCTCTTCCTACAACATTCCTGATGAGATGCTTGCAGTCTCTGATAGCATCAGGCGATGCTTTCAAATAATTGTCGATATAGAAATCTAATCTCTGATTTAACTCGTCTATATTTCCTACATAATTGACGAGCTTGTAATCCATTGCCTCTTGTGCTGTGAACTTACGTCCCGAGAGCATGAGGTCGCGTGCTGGCATCTCGCCACATCGTGCTATAACGAAAGGAGAAATAGTGGCTGGTGTGAGTCCAAGCTTCACCTCGCTGAAAGCAAAAACGGTATCTCTCTCAGCAAGCACCACGTCAGATGCAGCTGCTATGCCGTTGGCTCCTCCTATCACTGCGCCATGTACCAGAGTGATGACCGGCTTGTTGCAGAAATATATCTTCTGAAATAACTTGGAGAGACGTCTTGCATCTTCAAGGTTCTGCTCATAACCGAAGGTCGCAATATCCTTCATATAGTTGATGTCAGCGCCAGCGCAGAATGACTTGCCGTTGCCACATATCTCGATGACTCTTATATCATCACGAGCATCGAGCCAGTCGACAGCTTCCGTCAGTTCTTTTATCATGAGGGCATTCATGGCGTTACGTACCTCTGGTCTATTCAGAGCGATACGAGCCACATTCTTTTCTATTCCTATCTGTAATGTCGTGAAATCCATTTTATTCAATTCATAATTCATAATTCACAATGCATAATCACAGACAATTATGAATTATGCATTATGAATTATGCATTGTTTTTTACATTCTAAACACACCAAATTGCAATGGTGGGAATGGCTGGTTCAAAGATGCTGCTATTCCCATCGCGATGGTCTTACGGGTGTCGACAGGGTCTATGATACCGTCGTCCCAGAGACGTGCGGTGCTGTAGAATGCCGAGCCTTCGTAATCGTATTTTGCTAATATCTCTGTCTTAATCTTATTGAGTTCTTCTTGAGAGACTTCCAAACCTCTTGCCTTGTATTGATCTGCTTTCACCGTGGTAAGCACGCCGGCCGCTTGCTCGCCACCCATGACTGAAATCTTGGCATTAGGCCACATAAACAAGAGTCTCGGACTATAGGCACGTCCTGCCATGCCGTAGTTGCCAGCACCGAAAGAGCCGCCGAAGATGACGGTGAACTTAGGCACGTTGGCGTTACTTACTGCGTGTACCATCTTGGCTCCGTCTTTAGCGATGCCACCACATTCGTATTGTTTTCCAACCATGAAGCCTGTGACGTTCTGCAAGAAGACAAGCGGTATGTTACGCTGACAGCATAACTCGATGAAGTGTGTAGCTTTGAGAGCTGACTCTGAGAAAAGCACTCCGTAGTTGGCGATGATGCCTACTGGAAATCCCATGATATGTGCGAAGCCACATACCACTGTGGTGGCATAACGAGCCTTGAACTCCTGGAAGCGGCTGCCGTCGACCATACGTGCTATCACCTCTCTTGGGTCTACCGACTGACGAAGGTCGATAGGCGCAATGCCATACAACTCTTCTGGGTCGTATAAAGGAGCTTCGACAGGGAGTATGTCGAGACGTTGTTTCTCTCTCTTCTCCAAGGTCTTGAAGATATTACGACATATCTGCATGGCGTGGCTGTCGTTCTCCGCGAGGTGGTCTGCCACACCCGATACTGATGTGTGCATCTCTGCGCCGCCGAGTTCTTCTGCAGTTACTATCTCGCCTGTAGCGGCTTTCACCAATGGAGGTCCTGCCAAATATATTGTGCCTTGGTTTCTTACTATGATGGTCTCGTCGCTCATCGCTGGAACGTATGCTCCGCCTGCGGTACACATACCCATTACTATAGCTATCTGAGGTATTCCCATAGCCGACATACGAGCCTGGTTGTAGAAGAAGCGACCGAAGTGGTCTCTGTCAGGGAACACAGTGTCTTGTTCTGGGAGGAAGGCACCGCCGCTGTCGACCATATATACGCAAGGCAGCTTGTTCTCCATGGCAATCTCTTGTGCGCGAAGGTGTTTCTTCACGGTGTATTGCATATAAGTGCCGCCTTTCACGGTAGCGTCGTTGGCTACTATCATAGCCTCTCTGCCTTGTATGATACCGATGCCGGTGATGATACCAGCTGATGGGAAGTCGTTGTTATAAGTGTCGTAGGCTGCCATTGGAGAAAGCTCCAAGAAAGGAGTGTTCTTGTCGATGAGTTGGTCGATGCGTTCGCGGGCGAGGAGCTTATGACGTTTCTTATGCTTCTCTATGGCAGCAGCGCCACCGCCTTGCATACTGAGAGCCATGCCCTCACGATAGCGCGACATCAGCTCCATATAAGCCTTCTTATTATCTTGAAATTCCTTGCTGTTAGGATTTATCTGTGACTTTAACGTTTGCACGATATTGTTTTTTAGAATTCACGCAAAGATAAGAAAAATGGCTAAAGACTAAGGGCTAAAGGCTAAAGTTTTTTTAGTAGAGACGTTTCAATGATACCCATTAATTTAACAAACATAATCTGACCCCAAAAAGTTGGACAGATTAATAAAATAGTTTATGTATAAAGAGTTCGGTATTGCACCGGACTCTTTCCTTTAATTTCCCCTAATTTCCTCTATTTTGATTTATTTCTCTTTATACGACTAAGAACTTTTTTCTATTAGGATTTATTTTTTAAAACTCAGAATCTCAGAAACTCGGTGACATAAAAAATCACCAAAGTTCTTTAAGGAGAAAATCTGCTATATGCACCTTTTCTACTCCTCCTACATTGCCTGCTATCATATCATCTAATGTCACTATATATTTGTGATAGTTGTCATTAATTTTCAACAGTGTATTGACTTCTCTATCGAATGTTTTTTTTGTCTCAATCTTATATGTGACTTGAACATATACTTTACTACCATTTTTTTCTCCAACGAAATCTATTTCATTATCGTCATATTTTCCAACATAGGTAGAATATCCACGACGGACAAACTCAAGAAAAATTATATTTTCCATAACACCTGAAATCCATTGTGAATCATATCCCATCAACGCATATAACAAGGCATGGTCACTGAGGTAAAACTTTTCATTTGTCTTCAACACCTCCTTGCCTCTAAGATTATAACGATTAACACGTCGTATAATATATGCACTTTCTAAAGCCGACAGATAATTATATACAGTATTTACGTCTATTTTTCTTTTCTGAGAAACAAAATAATCAGAAATGCTTTTAGCAGAAAACAGATTTCCAATATTAACCAATATACACCGCATTATGCTATTAAGCTGGTCAACATTTCTGATGTTATGCCTTTGTACCGTATCTCGCAATATCACTGACGAATATATATCACTAACAACCTTATATGCCGAGTCAACATCGTAGTTACAGGCATGAATTGCAGGAAAACCTCCTAATTTAAGATATTGGTTAAAGGATATGTAAATATCTTTTTCTTCATCATCCTTAAAATCGAGATATTCTCTAAAAGACAATGTTTCTATCACAAACTCGACATACCTTCCTGCCAATAAAGTTGACAATTCAGACGAAAGTAACTGAGAATTAGATCCTGTAATATAAATGTCACAATCAATATCAACTTGAAATGAGTTAACAGCCCTCTCCCATTCTTTAACATTCTGTATCTCATCAAGAAGTATGTAACACTTACCGTTTTGACATTTTCGTTTGATTATATACGAGTACAAATCTTTGGCTGTTTCAATATCAGCAAACTCCATACTCTCAAAATTAATGTAGATTATGTTGCCTAAATCAATACCTTTTTCCATTAGATGATCTTTTAACAACATCAGCAAAGCCGATTTGCCGCTTCTTCTAATACCTGTTATAACTTTTATCACTGGTTTATCAACAAATGGAAGTATTTTCGATATGTATAGTTCTCTTTTCTTCATGCCAACATTTATTTAAACGCAAAAATATAAATTATTTTTACACAAAAAAGGTTATAACCATAAAAAAAACAGCATATTTGATTTTTTTATGGTTATAACCTTAAAAAAGTTACATCAAAAACTAACTCATTTTTACAGGGGCTCCGCACTACGTACTTCATCATCTGCATGGGTACTACCGCTCCTTCGGAGCTATAGTATTCGATACGTCCCTACAAATCCTAACTAAAAAAACTTGTCGTCATATAGTCTTAAAAAATTCCTCAACTCCTCATACCCTTAATTCCTTAACTCCTTAATTCCTAACTAAAAAAAATAAGTGTTCCACCAAGATCTTACATCCTAATAATATAAGGATAACGCCTCCTGTTATCTCAGCAATCTTGCTGTAGCGTGAGCCGAATATGTTTCCTATCCTCACACCTGCAAAAGAAAACAAGAATGTAGTGATACCGATGACCATTACCGAGAACCAGAGGTTGACTTTCAAAAATGCGAATGTCACTCCTACGGCGAGCGCGTCTATACTTGTAGCTACTGCCATCATAAGCATGGTCTTAAACCCTGTGCAACTGCCAGAACATTCATCCGCTGTC
>JAZRNQ010000181.1:0-16526 GCA_045648285.1 Bacteroidales bacterium
GTCGACGACACGCAACGTAATGACGGCTCTGTCATGAAAAATATTGTCTCAATCTCTGGATTTATTTTTTTGTTGGCTTCTGCAATGGTGCTTTCGTATTCCAAATCCATGCTTCCGCGTAGCCCCCTGATGATATAGTTAGCGCCGTTCTCCTTGCAGAAATCGACGGTAAGACCTTCATAATGCGCAACTTTAACCTTAGGATAATCGGCGAAGGTATCCTTAATCCATTGTAGACGCTGCTCCAATGTGAATGAATTTTTCTTCATTATGTTAATGCCGATGGCAACAATTATTTCATCAAAAAGAGGCAAGGCTCTTAATATTATATCTTCATGTCCTTTTGTTATTGGGTCGAACGAACCCGAAAATACAGCTTTTTTCATAATCTTAAGACAACAGACTACGGACAACAGTCAACAGACATTATCCATTATAAACTCCTAACTCCTAATTCCTAACTACCTCCAAAATGTCTTCTTCCAATGCAAGTCGAATGGAAGGGTAGGTGTTTTCTAAAAAATCTTTAACATTATCTTTGTTTATTAGATAAACTCTCGAGATGCCTTCTTCTTCCTGAGGCTTAGGCTTGAAATCGTCATCAGTCTTCATCAGGAACCATGAGGTCTTTTTTAAAGTCCATTGTCCGTTAAGAAGATAACAATGATGAGAAGAAGGAAGTTGTTTTATGATGGACAAGTTTTTGATTGCAGTTTCTTCTTCCACTTCGCGCATGGCAGCGATATCGGTTTGTTCGTTTTTTTCAATATGACCCTTAGGCAAATCAACTCTTCCGTTTCTTTCTATCGCAACGATTGACTTATTAATAGTGACTACGCCGCCGGCTGCTGGAGCAAAATGAAATATTTCTTTGATGGCAGCAGCTAAAATATCGTTGTCAACGTCGTCTATGTGGAGATTTTCTTCTCCGTTTTCTAGCCAGTTTTTTATTTTATCTAACGTATTCTCAAATAGTTGAGATGATAGTTTGTTGCTGTCGATACTATTATCCAAAAAATGTTCAAAAAAATTTCTGCAGACAAGCATCTTATTATTGCAAAAAAGTCTATACATTTGCCAAAAATTTAAAGGTTAATTTTATGAACGAACAAGAAACATCAATGGCACTTGCCAGTTTCCTTTTGCAAATTAAAGCAATAAAATTGAATCCTGCAAATCCTTTTACATGGGCATCAGGATTGAAAAGTCCAATCTATTGTGACAATCGCGTGACATTGTCATATCCACAAGTCAGGACTTTTATCCGTGAAGGATTCGTTAAAATGTGTTTAGATAAGTTTGGCAAACCAGATGTTATTGCAGGTGTTGCCACAGGTGGTATCCCACAAGGAGCTTTAGTAGCACAAGAATTAGGATTGCCTTTCGTTTATGTACGCTCAGAGAAAAAATCTCACGGCATGAACAATCAAATAGAAGGTATCATCAATAGCGGTCAGTCTGTTGTTATCATCGAAGACTTGGTTTCTACAGGTAAGTCAAGCTTGAACGCTGTTGAGGCTTTACGTGAAAAAGGCGCAGTCATCAAAGGTATGCTCGCAATCTTCACTTACGGCATGGACGTAGCTGCTGAAAACTTCAAGAACAACAAATGCGAATTGTTCACTTTGACAAACTATAACGCTTTGATTCAAAAGGCAGCTGAAGAAAATTACATCAGAGAAGAAGACTTAGCTTCATTGTTAGAATGGAAATCTAATCCACAAGCTTGGAGCGACGCAAGAATGTAATTTTGAAATTCAGAATTTCAGAATCTCAAAACTTCAGATTTTTAGAAACTTATAATTATTTTGAGTTTCTGAATTTCTGAAGTTTTGAATTTTAAACAAAAGATATTTCCTTCAAATCGCAAACGACTTCACGGTCGTTTTTTTCTTTTAATATAAGTCGACCGAATTGGTCGTAGCCGATAATCATCATTTCTTTAACAGAACCTTCATGCTTGTAGAAAGCCCATTGTTTGTAGCGATACAATTTATTTGTATAGTTGAAAACTGAAAACTGAAAACTG
Source organism: Bacteroidales bacterium (assembly GCA_045648285.1). GTDB lineage: Bacteria > Bacteroidota > Bacteroidia > Bacteroidales > F082 > Limimorpha. The sequence continues at coordinate 2,030 of JAZRNQ010000181.1, forward strand.
AAAAATTGCTGTTGACTGTTGACTGTTGTCAGTTGACCAATGATAGCTGATAGCAATTCATCTAAATCAAAATCTTTTCCCGTTATCATCTTCATAGAAATCGGATTAGGGAGATTTTCATCGAAAGATGTCTGATTTACGTTCAATCCTATTCCGATGATAGAAGTTCCCATCATCATTCCTTTAATCTCGTTTTTTATCAAGATGCCAGCGATTTTCTTGTCGTTGAAATAAATGTCGTTAGGCCATTTGATGAATAGCGATTCTTCTGGAAGATATTTCTTTAAAACATTGATTATGGCAACAGAAACCATCTGCGTCAAAAGAAATTGGTTTTCCGCTTTTAGGAAACTCATGTCGAGAGCGACACTGAAAAGCAGATTCTTTCCGTCTTCGCTTTGCCATACGTTTTTGCCTTGACCTTTGCCCGAAGTCTGAAAGTCGGTGACTACGATATTGTCAGCAATGTCAGCGCCTTCGTTAAGAAGATTCTGAAGATACTGATTAGTGGAATCTAATGTTTTAAAATGAATGATTTTCATGCCGCAAAAATACACTTTTTAAAAACTCAAAAACTCAAAAACTTAGAACTTCAAAATTTTCTAAAATTCTTAATTTTTAATAAAACTTATTGTCTTATTGTCTTGTTGACTTGTTGTCTTTTTTATTATCTTTGCACAAATTAAATTTATTAAGAATCATGAGAGTAAGACACGAGTCAGAAAATCCTGAAAATGTAGTAGCTGCTGTTGTTGAAGCTATGCAAGAACTTAAAGCAAAAGACGTTGTTTCATTAGATTTAAGAGACATATATTCATCAGTGACAGATTATTTCGTCATTTGTCACGCACAATCAAAGACACAGGTTTCAGCTATCGCTGATAAGATCCTCGACGATCTTCGCGACAACCAACATGTGAAGCCTTATCATTACGAAGGTTTTGAAAATGCGGAATGGATTTTGATAGACTACATCGATGTAGTAGTTCATGTCTTCTTGGAGCCAAAACGTGAGTTCTATAAATTAGAAGCTTTATGGGCTGACGCTGAAAGGACTTCTTACGAAGATTAATTTTAACGCATTTTAAAACAACTAATCAATGGAGAATAACAATTCGACAGGAAAATTTTCAAACAACAACAAAAACAACACACCAAAAAAGAAATTTAACTTTCTTTGGATTTATGGGATCCTGGCAGTTATCTTTATAGGTTCCACAATTTTCGGTGGACCTAAGACTGCAGAAGAAATAGACAAAGGTAAACTCATTACCTTGCTTCGCGACAAAGATGTAGAAAAAATAGACTTAGTCAATGGGGAGATAGCAGAGGTCTACCTTAACGAAGACGGCATGCATAAATATTTCCCTAACGATAAGTCGAATAGTTTCAGTCTCTCCCCAAACTATACTCTCCGTATAGCTTCTGTCGAGCGTTTTGAACAAGACATAGAAAATGCTCAAGAAGGTTTTGAGAATCCTATCTATCCTCATGTTGTGAAACGTCATAACTGGGGAACGGAGATTTTCTCCTGGATTTTCCCTATCTTGCTGATATTCGGATTCTGGTTTTTGATAATAAGAATGATGGGTCGCAACGGAGGTCCTGGTGGCGGAGGCCAGATATTTAATATCGGTAAGTCACAAGCCAAACTTTATGATAACGCTTCCGACGTGAAAGTCACTTTCAAAGACGTGGCTGGTTTGGAAGAAGCAAAAGAAGAAGTCGTTGAAGTCGTTGACTTCTTGAAGAACCCTAAGAAATACACACGCTTGGGTGGTAAGATTCCTAAAGGCGTTTTGTTGGTAGGCCCTCCTGGTACAGGTAAGACCTTGTTGGCTAAGTCGGTCGCTGGCGAAGCTAACGTTCCTTTCTTTAGCATCTCTGGTTCTGACTTCGTCGAGATGTTCGTCGGTGTCGGTGCTTCAAGAGTTAGAGACTTATTCAAACAAGCTAAGGAGAAATCACCAAGTATCATATTCATCGACGAGATTGATGCTATCGGTCGTGCTCGTGGCAAAAGCCCTATGAGTGGCGGTAATGACGAAAGAGAAAGCACTCTCAACCAGCTCCTTACAGAGATGGACGGTTTCGGTACTAACTCAGGCGTCATCGTGATAGCAGCTACCAACCGCGCTGATATCCTCGACAAGGCCCTCATGCGTGCAGGTCGTTTCGACCGTCAGATTTACGTTGAACTCCCTGACCTCATCGGTCGTAAGGAGATATTCGAGGTTCACATGCGTAAGCTTAAATTAGCTGATGACGTGAATGTGGAATTCCTTGCAAAACAGACTCCAGGATTCTCAGGTGCTGACATCGCTAACGTATGTAACGAAGCAGCTCTCATGGCAGCACGCCGTAACAAAGAATCTATTGAAAAACAAGACTTCCTCGATGCTATCGACCGTATCGTAGGCGGCTTGGAAAAGAAAAATAAAGTCATAACAGACTCGGAGAAAAAGGTTATCGCTTTCCACGAAGCTGGTCATGCTACTACAAGCTGGCTCTTGGAATTTGCTCATCCTCTCGTTAAAGTTACAATAGTGCCTCGTGGCAAGGCTCTCGGCGCAGCATGGTATCTGCCTAATGAACGTCAGATTACCACAAAAGAACAGATGTATCATGAGATGATAGCAACACTCGGAGGTCGCGCCGCAGAACAACTGATATTCGGTCATATCTCAACAGGCGCTCTCAGCGACCTTGAAAAAGTTACTAAACAAGCTACAGCAATGGTGGCGTATTACGGACTCGATGAGAGAATTGGTAACAGAAGCTATTACGACTCAACAGGTCAGCAGGATTATTCCTTGACAAAACCATTTAGCGACAAGACAGCTGAGATAATAGACGAGCAGGTAAGCAAACTCATCGAAAGCGCATATCAAGAAGCTCTTAGAATATTAGGTGACAACCTTGACGGTTTGACACAGTTAGCTAACAAACTCATCGACAAGGAAGTCGTTTTCGGTGATGACCTCGAGATGATATTCGGCAAACGTCCTTGGGCTAAGGAAGAGATAGATTTTCCAAAAGAGAGTCAACAGTCAACAGACAACGGACAACAGCCTGAGGCTGACAATGTGTCAGAGGAAGACACAAAAAATATTAACACAGAAGAAGGTCAAAATTGATAGGCAATGAATTTTCCTTTCGGACATAATAAAGATTGTACCACCAAGGAGCAGATTCTTGCTAAGGTTCGAAGTGCCATCTTGGAAAAAGACGAGAAACATTTCTCTGACATCAATCTCCAAGATGACACTTGGATTCCTTTTAATGAAGAAGATGGTAATGAGTTTACCTTCATAGAACGCTTCAAGGACAATGGCGGCATCTTTATGTATTTCGAGGAAATGGCACATTTCAAAGAGGCGATGCAGCAGTTTATCGTTGAGAACGGCTGGAATCCTTTGCTTACGACAAGTCCTATGATAAAGGAAATTTTCGCTGACACCGACATCGTTTTTCAAGATGATTACAATAACATGGAACGCAAGAAGAATGTCAGCATAATTGACTGCGAATGTCTGATAGCACAGACTGGTAGCGTCATGGTGTCGGAAGCTACAGCAGGCTCAAGAGCTGCATATTCCTTCGCCGATACTCTTCTGATTTTGGCGCGTCCGTCTCAATTCGTGGCTAAGATGAAAGATGCCTTCGCCCTGATGAAAGAGAAATACGGCGACAACCAGCCTGCTGGCATGACTATCATCAGCGGAGCTAGTCGCAGCACTGATATAGACAATACGCTCGTAATAGGAGCGTTTGGTTGCAAACAAATAGCACTTTTCCTAGTCGAATAGAAAAAGTGCTATTTTATTATATTGCTGAATATATATAATCAGTCTTTTCGATTTTTTACCTCAAGGTTTTTCGTTAGCAACTCGATGAACTTGAATTCGCTGAGCATTTGTTTCGCAATGATTCTGATAAGCGTGTATGACGGAATCGCAATAATCATTCCGACCACACCGCCAACATTGCCAGCCATCAAGATTACCAAGAATATCTCTATCGGATGAGCGAAGACACTCTTGGAATATATTGTAGGCTGTAACACGAAATTGTCTACAAGGTTGGCCGCTACAAACACTCCGATGATTTCTAATGTGTTAGGTAATATCAATCCGTAACTTCCGATGCCAAGGTTTGATATTATTCCAATGACTACACCTAATGCGCATCCCATCAAAGGTCCGAGGTAAGGGATGATGTTCATGAGACCACCCATGACGGCTATTACCAAGGCGTTCTTGATGCCGAAAATTGTCAGTCCGATGAAGATTAATATCATCATGCAAACTACCTCAGAGATGAGTCCGAACATATATCTGGTGAGCATGATTCTAGAGTCGTGAAGAATGTTCTTCATGCGAACGGTCTGCTCGTCGGGAGTGATAGCCATGAAGATGTTATGCACGATGTCTGGATCGCGTAATAGGAAGAATGTCAGGAATACAGTTGAGAATAGACCTACAAACAAAGAGCTTGTCTTGGAGACAATGCTTCCTATTATATTGCTGAAATTATCCCAGTTTACAATAGAATATAGTTTGCTTTCTACCATCTTCATGATGTCTTCCTCAGGACGGATGATGTTGTATTGTAAGAGGAAGTTATAGATGTTTTCAAAAGGTTTCTCGAAATATTCGACGATAGCTTTTGTGTCGATGTTTGATAATATGGATAGTTCTCTGTTGACTAAAGGGATGATGAACAAGAATATAAGAGAGATGAGTGAGAAGATAGCAATCATTGTGATTACAGCAGACACTGCATCTCCCAGATAGAATTTCTTGATATGGATTTTTTTTAAAGCTTCGCATAAAGGCCTGCCTAGCATCGACAAGATAATGGCTATTGCGAAATACACGAATATGTCTGGGAAGAAATATACAATTGCCGCTAAAGCCAATATCCCAGCAATAGGTTTTATGAAAGCTTTAATCTTATTCATTTTACAAAATAATTTACAGTTAAAATTGTCACTTCAACATCCTCAATTCCTCAATTCCTCAAATCCTCAGTCCCTCAGTTCCTCAGTTCCTCAAATCCTTAGTTCCTCAAATCCTCAAATCCTCAAATCCTCAAATCCTCAGTTCCTATAAAATGTTCTCAAGTGTCATTCCGAATAATCTGCTCAATGGTATTCCCATTTCTGCAGCTTGTTTAGGCATGATGCTAGCTTCTGACATTCCAGGGACGATGTTGACTTCGATGAAGAACAAGCCTTCTTCGTTGAGGATATAGTCGAAGCGAGCGAAGCCTTTGCAGCCGAATTTTTCGTAAAGCATGGCTGATGTAGCTTTTACCTCGATTTCTTCTAATTCATCCAAAGCTGCAGGAGTGATTTCGTCGGATTTTCCGCTAGTATATTTTGCTTCATAGTCGAAGAATTCGTTCTTACTTACAATCTCTGTCAGTGGTAAAACCATCATCTTTCCTTTATGTTCAATGACGCTGCAAGCAAGTTCGCGGCCTTTGACAAATTTCTCGCACATGATTTGGTTGCCAGCATTGAAAGCTGTCTCTACAGCCTTGTCGAAATCTTCTTCGGTGTTGACTTTGCTTACGCCGACGCTGGAGCCGTTGCATGTAGGCTTCACAAATAAAGGTAATCCCAGTTCTTCTATGATTTCGTTTTTGTCGATGACTTCGCCTTTGTTGATAGTTATGGAAGGTGATACTGTCGCGCCATGAGCCGCTGCTAAATGCTTGGTTAAGTCTTTGTTGAAAGTCAGCGCGCATGTGGTGAAACTTGAAGAAGTATAAGGAATGTTAAGCATTTCGAAATATCCTAAGATTTCTCCGTTTTCTCCAGGAATTCCATGAACAGCATTGAAGACAGCATCGAAGGTTATTTTGTTACCGTCAATATTTATTGAGAAATCATTTTTGTCGACAGGAATATGTTTGTCGTCGTCGGTCAGACAATACCATTCTCCTTTTTTAATTACGATGACGTATGAGTCGTAAACTGTTGAGTCTAAGTGGTTTTTTACAACTTTAGCACTCTTTATAGAAATTTCGTATTCACCGGAGTAGCCTCCACAAATAATTGCAATCTTTCTCATAATATTATTTCGATAAAAAAATTAAAATCGTTATCTTTGTGGCTTCAAAATTAATAAAAACGTCGTTATTGTTAAACATTAAAAATAAAAATAAATGAAAGCCTTCAATTTTTTAACCAAAAGGGCATTTTATATAAATTTATTGGTAGCTATTGCATTGTTAGTCATAATAATAGAAGTGGTGTTCTTTTCTCTTGATGGATATACACGTCATGGAGAAGAGATAGTGGTGCCCGATTTTGTGGGATTGAATTGCGATTCTGTTCTCGAACAATGTAAAGACGATTTCCACTTCGTGATGTTGGATAGCGTTTATACCAAGAATATGCCTGAAGGCTCTATATTCCAACAAGACCCATTGCCTGATTCTAAGGTGAAAAAAGGACGTAACTTGTATTATGTCAAGGTGTCTGAAGCACCAGAAAAAGTGGTGATGCCTAACTTGAAAAACTTATCTTTGCGTCAAGCTATGGTGGCTCTTAGAGCGAACGGCTTGAAAGTTAGCGAACTTGAATTCGTAGACCACTTTGCTAGAAACGCTGTCGTTGAGCAAGAATATAAAGGCGAGGTGATAGAACCAGGAACAGAACTGATAAAAGGCAGCGCGATAAAACTTAAGGTTGGCTACGGAAGAGATGATGTGAGAACACATTTGCCTAACTTGTTGACAGCTAACAAGCAAGATGTAAGGAAACTTCTTCACGAGGCTTCGCTTAACATAGGAAGAGAATATCATATTGACGAAGAAGATGGCAGTCAATATAAAGTCTATAAGATGAAACCTGATTATGATATCGAGACACTTGTGGAACTTGGTTCTACTGTGGATGTCTGGTATCGCTCTGAAACCAATTTCGACTTTAATTCATACGGAAGAGAATTACATAGAAAAGACTCTGCCTTAGCGGTGATGAAGAAGAAAAAACTCGATGACAACACAATTAAATACGTAACAGATAGTTTTGATTATATAATAAAGAATCGTCGTTTCTTGTATGACTCTATAAGTCGAGAATATGATAAGAATATCGCGTATTCTATGGATTTCTTCAGATATGTTTATCTGGAAGATACAATTGACATAGACTCTGTCTACAGAGAAGCTATCAGTAGAAAAGAATTGATTGAAAGTAAACAAGCTAAGTAATAGTATGAAAATAAAGTTTTTGATAATAATATTTTTGATAGGATTAAACTGCTCGGCACAGGAATATCTCAGCGGTTTCTCACATGAAGCTAAGTCTGTCGACAAAAGCCTGAGAACCAGAAACGATGTCGTGCAACTTCCTTTCTTTGACGATTTTACGGAAAACGATATTTATACAGACGCTGCTAATTGGCAAAACAACAATGTGCTTGTAAACTCCGGATTTCCTCTTTTTCCAACGAATTACAATGCAGCTACATTAGATATCTTAGATATGACAGGAAAGGTATATTCTCATGCGAGTAGCTCTCCTTTCATTGCAGACTCTTTGATTTCTAATCCTATAAGTCTAAAAGAACTCACACCTGCCGATTCTGTATATTTCAGTTTCTATTACCAGCCACAAGGTAATGGCGACGCTCCTGAAGCAGCAGACTCTCTCGTGCTTATGTTCGCTTGCAAAACAGATACTACTTTGGTGTGGAATCATATATGGAGCACAGAAGGCGTTACATTGGATTCTTTCCTGTTGGCTAACGATGGCAATTATTTCAAACATGTGATGATACCTGTCGTCGATGAGAAATATTTCGGAAACGATATCGTAATACTTTTCTATAACTACGGCAGCGTGCCATCGACGATGTATCCTAACGACAGAAGTAATGTAGACAACTGGAACATCGATTTCGTTTATCTTGATAAAAACCGTAAGGCAGAAAACACTTCATTCCCATTGGTGACATTCTCCGAAAAATCTCCTTCTCTTTTGAATCGTTATCAGTCAATGCCTTACAGACAATATGTCAGCAACCCTACGGTGGCTATAGCAACAGAATATAATATGTATATAGCTAATCTGGATTCTACCAGCGCACGTATAAAATATTCTATGCATGTGGAAAATGTAGTTTCAGGATGGACTTACGATTACAACAGCAAGTGGAGCAGTCTCTCTCCTGTAACAAAAAATGGATTCCAGAATTGTGAAGGCGACAACTCAACACAGGCATGTCCTCGTCTGAAGAACTTCCTCTTCGATATGGATGATAAAGTTGACACAGCCTTATATCAAATAACACATATCATTACTGTTGATGACACTGTCTCACAGGCAAAAGGCGATACATTATATGGTTTGCAGTCGTTTGAAAACTTTTACTCTTATGATGACGGAACACCAGAGAGAGGTTACGGCGTAGTGCCAGGAGAGTCTTGTTTCGCATCGCAGTTCGGTATTTCTATGCCTGATACTTTGTGTGGAGTTTATCTGCTTTTCAACAGAACACATAAAGACGCTAATTACGACTTCTTCGATATCGTTGTATGGAATAACAATAACGGCAAGCCAGGCAATGAGATATATCGACTCAAAAATCAAAGACCAGAATGGGATGAAGAGGATATCTACAAATTCGCTTATTATCCTTTCGATAAAATATTGAAGGTCAATGGAACCATTTATGTCGGAATAATGCAACACGACAAAGAGACTATCAACATCGGTTTCGACACATCTAACGATAACAGCCAATATAATTTCTATGACGTAGGCTATGGTTGGGAAAACAGTAGCATGAAAGGTTCTTTGATGATACGTCCTGCACTCGGCGGAGACTATGACCTTCCAGAAGATACACCGCAGAATTCACGACTCCGACTTTTCCCTAATCCATCGAGAGATGTGATAAACATTGGTGATTTAGATGCTGATACATGTAAAGAGATTATGATATTCGACATGACAGGTCGTTTGATGAAACATTTTAATAACGAACTTAGTTTAGATGTCAACGATTTGCCAACGGGTCTTTATATGATGCGTGTGGTGTCTGATAGTAAGGTTTATACAGAAAAATTTATGATTTCCAGATGAGTATGGCAGAAAGATTTGAAGATATAAAAGAAGAAGAGAAGAAACAAGACTTCGTGGGAAAATATCAGGATGATGATACTGAAGAAAGCACTGAGCTTTTCGAGCATTTCCGTATAGTAGCAGATCCGGGACAGTCGCTGGTGCGCATTGACAAGTTTTTGCAAAACAGAATGGAAAACGTGTCACGTAACAGAATACAGAATGCTGCTAAAGCAGGTAGTATTCTTGTGAATGGCGTCTCCGTGAAGCAAAACTACAAGATAAAACCTAATGATGTCGTTACCATAGTTCTTTCATTCCCACCACGCGAAATCGTCATTACTCCAGAGAACATTCCTTTGGAAATCGTTTATGAAGACGATGACGTCATCATTATCAACAAACAAGCAGGTCTCGTCGTACATCCTGGTCACGGTAACTTTGACGGAACTTTGTTAAATGCTCTCGCATATCATTTCAAAAATACAAATCAAAAAGTCGAGAACGGTTTCGGCTATCTCGTACACCGTATCGACAAAGACACTACAGGTCTGATGATTATCGCCAAGAACGAGACAGCGCAGACTGTCTTGGCGAAACAATTCTTTGAACATAGCATAACACGCCGTTATCAGGCTCTCGTCTGGGGCGACTTCACAGAAGAGGAAGGAACTATCGAAGGCAATATTGGTCGCAGCACCAAAGACAGAGTCGCGATGGCTGTTTATCCTGATGGCTCACAAGGCAAGTCGGCAGTGACACATTATAAAGTGTTAGAACATTTCAATTACGTCACTTTGGTGGAATGTCGCCTTGAGACAGGAAGAACACACCAGATACGCGTGCATTTCCAACATATAGGACATCCATTGTTCAACGACTATCTCTACGGCGGAGACACTATTATAAAAGGTACTACATTCTCGAAATATCGTCAGTTTATTGAAAACTGCTTCAGAGAAATACCACGTCATTGCTTACACGCCAAAATCCTAGGCTTCGTGCATCCAACGACAGGAAAAGAAATGTACTTCGACTCAGAACTCCCAAGCGATATGGTAACAGTCTTGGATAAATGGCGTAATTATATTAAAACTAGAACAGAATAACTTTCAACTTTCAATTTTCAACTTTCAGTTTAATTATGGTAGTCATAACAGGTGCAGCGGGTTTTATCGGCAGTGTAGTTGCTGGCGAACTTAATCAAAAAGGCTATAACGATTTGATTCTCGTCGATGATTTTTCAAAGAAAGAAAAAGAGAGAAACTATATCGACTTGAAATATAAAACTTTAGTTGATAGAAATGTTTTCTTCGACTGGTTTAAGGAAAACCATGAAGAAGTGGATTTCGTTGTTCACCTCGGAGCTCGCACTGATACAACAGAATTCGACTGGAATGTGTTTCAAAAGTTGAATGTTGATTATACTGAGACGATGTTCTCTTTATGTGCTGAATATCAGATTCCGTTGGTTTATGCATCTTCAGCTGCCACTTACGGAAACGGAGAATTAGGATACGATGACAGTCATGATGTCGTGGAAAAATTGCAGCCACTCAATCCATACGGACGTTCCAAAAACGAAGTCGATAAATGGATTTTGAAACAAGAGAAACAACCTCCATTCTGGGCAGGTTTGAAGTTCTTCAACGTCTATGGTCCTAACGAATATCACAAAGGAAGAATGGCGTCAGTCATTTTCCATTCATATAATCAGATAAATGCAACAGGGAAGGTAAAACTCTTCCGTTCACATCGTCCTGACTTCGCAGACGGACAACAGTTACGCGATTTTATTTATGTAAAAGATATTGCGAGCGTTATCTGTTTTATGATAGACAACAAGACAACAAGACAACAAGACAACAAGATGTTGTCCACGGAATCCCTACAAAGTGGTATTTATAACCTCGGAACAGGCAAAGCTCGCAGTTTTTATGATTTAGCAGCTAACACTTTCAAGGCGATGGGGAAGGACGTCAATATTGAGTTTATCGACATTCCTGAAGATATAAGAGACAAATACCAATACTTCACTGAAGCGAATATGACAAAGCTTAGAGAAGCAGGATATGATAAGGAATTCACTTCTTTAGAAGACGGAGTAATGGATTATGTGAAGAATTATTTGATGAGGAATTGAGGAATTGAGGAACTGAGGAATTGAGGAATTGAGGAATTGAGGAATTGAGGAACTGAGAACTCTGAACTCAGACTTATAGACTCAGCAACTTAGTGTCTTAAAATAGCCTGAAGGGCTTTGACATAAATAGCGTAAGGCATCGCCTTATGTGAAAAAATATACGTTCGTTATGAATTAAAAAAAAAACTATATTTGCAATCTCAAACGAAATGTAATGTCAAGCGTAGTTTTAAATAGAGTAGAAGAGAGATTAAGCAAATGTTGCTTATGTAACGCATTGACATACATTGTAATTACCCCCCCGTTGGCGATTTGAGATAATCCCTGAATCTAATTTACAAGAATCTTATTTAACAAAATTTCACAAAGTGTGTCATCATGCTTTGCGATATCGTATTGTCATAACTTAAATTCAAATAATATTTAATTAAAAATGAAAAGAAAATTTATTGTATTGAGCTTTATGCTGGGCTTTCTGGCGTTCGTGACAGGTGGCTTGCAGGCGCAGACCGATGCTTACTTTTCAAACACGAAAGAGCTTCGTTCGTCTGAGTCCGTAGGCGCAGGCATGGTCCTCGAGGGATTCTCGGGACAGTTCGGGCAAGGCTTCAACTTCGGAAGCTTCGACACCCAACAAGGAGGCTTCGGCTTTGAAGACTTCACAGGAGGCGACGCTCCTGTAGGAAACGGCTTGTTACTCATGACAGCCACAGGTTTAATTTATTTAATGAACAAAAGAAGAAAGGAAAACGAATGATGAAAAAGTTTACAGCAATAATGATGGCATTGATGATGGTGTTGACATTGACTCAATGCAAACCAGACAAAGGCAATGAAGGCGACACACAAAACGGCTCAAAGGTAAAAGTCAGTTGTGTGATACCAATGAATAAAAACACAAGGTCAGAATTTGACAACCTTATGACCGACGGCTCAATAAAATGGAGTGCAGGTACAGAGAGAATCTATCTCGCAATACCAAACGAAACCAATCCTCAGATTGTAGAACTCACAGCCTTCACAACTGTTGAATCCAATATCTTGCTTTTCGAAGGCGAAGTAGAAGCAGGACTTCTTACAGCAGGCGAATACGAAGTATGGTATTTAGGAAACTCAAAAGAATCTGGTAATTCTTATATTACAGAGACAAAAGAAGGCGATATCATCAAAAGCATCAGCGGCAGCATAGCAAGCCAAAGCGGTGACTTAAATGATTTAGGCTACTGCCATATTGCTATGACAACAGTGACAGCAGAGACAGAAGGAGAAGAAGTTGTGTTGTCGTTGAACGGCACATTGAAAAACCAAATTGCCATTGCACACTTAGATTTAGAAGGCATAACACAATTAAAAGGCGATGCTATTGTTGGAACAGAATACGCACTCCAATATAATAATGGAGCATTTGAATTTGCGGTTACAGAAGATGCTTCTGCAAATATCACTGTTACAGAAGGCACAAATGCCTCATACGTTGTATTATTCCCAAATGCCACAGCCAATGTGGATTTGAAGAGCAACACAAGCAAGAAAGTTAACTTTGAAGGCGGAGTGGAAGCTAATAAGATTTATTACAAACATGTATCCGACATGGAATATTATCCACTTGCATGGGAAGACTATGAAGAAGAAAATACAATCAACGGCCACGAATACGTCGACTTAGGATTGCCAAGCGGCTTGTTATGGGCTACATGTAACGTTGGAGCAAATTCTCCAGAAGAATATGGAAATTATTATGTTTGGGGTGAAACGGAGCCAGCTCCAAACAACTACGATTCATCTAACGGTTTGGGTGGACTTGATATTTCAGAACTGCAATCTCAAGGATTTATCGATGAAGATGATAATCTTACACCACAATACGATGCTGCACGAGTCAACTGGGGAGGAAGTTGGAGAACACCAAGTGCAGATGAGTTATATGAATTGATTAGAAAATGTACATTGACCAAGACTACACAGAACGGCGTTAATGGCTATAAAGTGGAAGGTCCAAATGGTAACAGCATCTTCCTTCCTGCGGCCGGTTATCGCACTGGGTCATCGCTATACAGCGTTGGAATCCGCGGTTACTATTGGAGTTCTTCGCCTGTGAGATTAGACTATGCATACTACCTTCTCATCAATGACGGCAGCGTGAACAGCAACTTCCATCGTTTCTATGGTCTGTCGGTGCGCCCAGTTTCAGGGGGTAATTACGTAGAACCAGTGCTTGCAAATATTTCAACAAATGATGTTACTGAGATAACAAGCAATTCTGCTGTTTGTGAAGGCAATGTTACAACAGACAACGGCTTTGTAGTTACAGCGAGAGGAGTCTGCTGGAGTACTTCGCAAAATCCAACAATAGAAAACAACAAAACTACAGATGGTTCAGGTGTTGGAATTTTTACTTCAACTCTTTATAGCTTATCACCTCAGACTACTTATTATGTAAGAGCATACGTCACCAATGCAGCTGGCACAAGCTACGGAGAAGAAAAGAGTTTTACAACATTGTCTACAGATGACAACGGCCACGAATATGTAGACTTAGGCTTGCCATCAGGCTTGTTATGGGCAACATGCAATGTTGGAGCAACAGCACCAGAAGAATACGGCGATTATTTTGCATGGGGAGAGACAGAGCCAGCTCCAAACAACAACTACAATACTTCTAACTGTTCACTAAATGGGCTTAGTATTTCCCAATTGAAATCTCAAGGCTATATAGATAGCGAAGGTAATCTCACATCACAATACGACGCAGCCAAAGCCAACTGGGGTGGTGCTTGGAGAATGCCAACAAAAGCAGAGATGCAGGAACTTATAGACAACTGCACATGGATATGGACGACACAGAACGGCGTTAATGGTTATAAGGTAAGCTCAAAGGTTAACAGCAATAACATCTTCCTTCCTGCTGCTGGTTATCGCAGTGGCTATACCCTTACCGACAATGCGAGAACAGGTGAGTATTGGAGTTCTACACCTTACGAATACAACAACGACGGCGGCAAATACGCGTACCTCCTCACCTGTTATAGCTACGGATACGACATGATCTACCACCAACGTTACCGCGGTATAAGCGTTCGTCCAGTCATAAAATAAAAGCGATTACATCAATTCATAATTCATAATTTAAAAATAAGACTGCTGCTTTTAATGAAGTGGCAGTCTTTTTTTTAGTAAGAGTAATATTCGGATAAAATCTTGTCAAATAGTTTTCTGTATTTTTCAGGTGTAAGAGGACTATGGAGAAAATTGTAAATTATCTCGATATATTC
>JAZRNQ010000182.1:0-15767 GCA_045648285.1 Bacteroidales bacterium
TGGAGATTTTGATATAAACAAAGCCTCTCAAAAGTACGATATAGTAATGGAAGTTGCAGTTAACGACAGCTACCCTAACGTATATGAAAACCATCAAACCGACGCTCCTTTGTTGTTTAACTTAACCGTCAAAAATCCTGATGGTAACGGAGGCAGGTCAAAAGACTTTAAATTTACACTCAAAGACAAAGATGGCAATTGGAAAGCCGACCAGAAAAATGGCTGTTACGTATTCAGATTGCCAATAATAGGTGAGATGAGTTTCAGCGATAAAGGAACATATAACTTCAAAGTAGAGAACAAATATCCAAAAGATCCATTACAAGGAATAAAGAGTATAAAAATTGAATGTTTAGCAACAAATAAATAAAATACTATATGAAGAAGATAGCTTTATTATTATGCGTCATTTCAATGATGACAGTATCAATGTTCACCTCATGTGTATCACAGAAAAAGATATTGTATCTGCAAAACGAGCAGATGCTTAATGACAGTTCTTTCATGTCGATAGAATATGAAAACGAACGTACCTTCAATTATAAAGTACAGCCTGGTGATAATCTCTACATAAGAATCACAAGCTTAGATGAAAAATTCGCTGCTTATTTCAATTTGATGAATCAAGGCAGCTACATGAATACAAGCACAACAAATAGCAGCGGTAACGCCTCTATCTATCTTAATGGTTACACTGTTGATGACAATGGTGAAATAGAGATGCCTTTCGTTGGTAAGGTTTATGTAAAAGATTTAGCCATTGGCGACATCCAAGAAAAGATTCAAAGTATCATGAACGAATATCTAAAAGAGTCTGTCGTTTATGTCAAACTTGGAGTATTCAATTTAACGATATTGGGAGAAGTAGCTCGCCCTGGTCAATATCAGATTTACCAATCAGACATCAATCTTTTCCAAGCTATAGCTTTAGCTGGCAACGCAACAGATTTTGCCAATAAAAGCAATATTAAGATTATACACCAAACACCAAAAGGTTCACAGATAACAAGAGTAAACCTTAACAATGCAGACATCTTATCATCACCAGATTTCTATTTAAAACCAAACGACATCATCTACGTAGAACCGTTAAAGACAAAACAATTCGGTTTCACTAGCGTGCCTTACGGAACAATCATCTCTGCTATATCACTTCTGGTAACATGTCTTACTTTCTTGTCAATAAAATAAAAAAGAAGATAAAATAATATGAATAACACAGAATTACAAAACACACCTCAATATCAAGAGGAAGAAACCATCGATTTGAAAGTCCTAATCATCAAGGTATTGAGTTATTGGTATCTTTTTGTTATAGGCGTTTTTATCGCTTTAATCTTAGGTTTCATATACAACAGATACACACCTAGTGTATATCAAACCTCAGCATCTGTATTCATCAAAGAAGACAAGATGGGCATCGACCCTACTTCAATGATGACTGGTTTGACATTTAAAAGCAACATCAACATCGATAATGAAATAGGTATCCTCAACTCATTCAGTCTGAGAGAAAGAACAATCAAAGAACTGGAGTTTTTCAATGTTTCTTACTACGCTAGCGGACGCGTTGCAACAAGAGAAATGTATAAAAGTACTCCTTTCAATGTTGAACTCGACTACGACACATTGCAAGTGGTAGGAAACAAATATGACATCATCTTCATCGATAATGAAAGATATATATTAAAGTCTAAAGAAGGTGAATATGGTACCTACGACTACAAGACTGACATGGGTAATGGATTAGTATATTTACCTGATTACGAAGGTGAATATCGTTTTGGTGAATGGGTAAACAATGGATTCAACAAATTTAGAATCATTCTAAACAGCAACTACAACCCAAATCCAGAAAAAGAAGACAACTTAAAATATAGCTTCATCATCAAGAGTAGATTATCATTGATAGCAGAGATGAGCAGCTTGTCAATCGCACAAAGCACCAAGACTTCTTCTATATTGAACCTCACAATACAAGGTCACAATCCACAAAAGATAACCGACTATCTTAACAAGTTGCTGAATGAATATATGGAGAGAAACTTGGAACAAAAGAACCTTGTTTCAGAAAACACAGTCATCTTCATCGATGAACAGTTGATTGGCATCCAAGACTCTTTGAATAAAGCTGAAGTCGACCTTCAAGTATTCCAAGAAGGTAATGATTTCATGGATTTAAGAGCGCAATCAAGTGAGATGTTCAACCGTCTTAAAGATATCGAAAGACGTAGATCTGAATTGGAATTAAGCATCAAATATTATCAGAACCTCCAAGACTATATCAACAAAAACATTGATGACCTGAATAAGCTTATCGTTCCTAGTGCTATGGGTATTCAAGACCAAATGCTCAACAAACTCGTTCTTGAACTCGTTGCTCTATCATCAGAGAAATCAAAGCTCTTGGCTGTCGCTGAAGTAAAGAACCCTGTAGTTCAAAACATAGACGAACAGATTATCCAAACAAAACGTCAATTGTTGGAAAACATTACCAACATGATTCATAATACAGAGGTTACTATACTAGAATTAACTAATCAAATCTCTGCTTACGAGGAACAAATTAAGCAATTGCCAACAACACAACGTGCTTATTTAGGTTACGAACGTAAGTTCGCATTGAATGATGAGCTATACAAATTCTTGATGCAGAAACGTGCTGAAGCACAAATCGTGATGGCAAGTAACAGCCCAGATAACAGCGTTATCGACGAAGCTCGCGTTTCTAGAGCAAGAAAAGTGGCTCCAAGAAGTATGATGGTATATCTCGTTTGCATCGTATTAGGCTGCGGCGTCCCTGCTGCATTCATCTTCTTGAAAGAGATATTTAACACTAAAGTATTAGAAAAGAGCGATATTGAAAAGATAAGCAAATTGCCTATCATAGGTCAGATTCCATATACAAGTCCTAAAGATTCTGGTTCGAGTTCAACATTCGTTATCGATTCTCCAAAATCACCGGTTTCTGAGTCATTCAGATCTATCAGAACTAATATCGAATACATTGTACAAGGTAAAGACAAATGTATATTCTCAATCATCGCTGACTCTCCTGGTATCGGCAAGACATACATCTCCATCAATATGGCTTCAATATATGCTATGTATGGAAAGAAAACCGTGTTGATTGGTATGGACTTACGTAAGCCTCGTTTATATCAAGAATTTGGTATATCAAATAAAATGGGTGTAAGTTCATATTTAGCTGGCAAAGCTTCAATAGATGAGATTATCCAACCATCAGGAAAATTGCCAAACCTCGACATCATCACCGCAGGACCTATACCTCCAAACCCAGCTGAGTTGATAGCTTCAGACAAATGTAGCAAGTTCTTCGAAGAATTGAAAGAAAAGTACGACTATATCATCATCGACACTCCTCCTCTCTTATGGGTTACAGATGCATTGTTATTGATGAAATATGTTGACACTTCATTATATGTAGTACGTCAAGCTGTAACTAACAAAAAAGCTTTCGAAGCAGTTATCAAAGACTTGGAACAACGTAAATATAGCGTAAGTTTAGTCGTCAATGGCATCAACTACCAAGGCTCATACGGTTATAGATATAGCTATGGCTATGGTGGTTACGGATATGGTTACGGCTACGGCTATGGTTATGGACATGGCTATTATGATGAAGAACATTCACCTAATAACCAAAAGAAACGTAGATTCAAATTTTAATTTGTCATCATGACAGATGTTAAGGATAATAAGAAATGGTTTGCTATCTATGTAAAATCAAGAAGTGAGAAAAAAGTTCTTAAACTGCTTGAAGACATAGGTATCGAATCATTTCTTCCTTTAATAACAAGAGTGAAACAATGGAGCGACCGTAAGAAAAAAGTCGAAGAGCCATTGTTTCGCTCTTATTTATTTGTCAATATTTCATTATGCGATTATTACACCGTCCTAAACATCAACGGTGTGGTGAAATTCATTACCTTTGAAAAGAAACCCGTGCCAGTACCAGATAACCAAATCATTGCCATTAAAGAATATCTCAACGATACAGAACTACATTCATTGGAGTACGAAGACTTCAAAGAAGGCGAATTGGTGAAAATAAAATCTGGACAGATGAAAGACTTAGTAGGAAGATTCATAAAGATAAACGGCAAACACCGAGTCATCATCGACATCGAGGTCGTAGGACAATCAATACCTATTAATATAGCTAGATCTAATGTAGAAGCCGTGAAATAAAACCTCAGAAATTAAAAAACTCAAAACCTCAAAAACAATTCTGAGATTCTGAGATTCTGAGATTCTGAGTTTTCAATAAGTCTCTCCTTTTTCCAATTCTTCTTTCGTCAACGACTTCTTATCCATTTGACGCCAGAAGTATGCAATATAGGCAACTACAAAAGGAATTATCAACGACACTATCGCCATGGTTTTGAGTGTAAACTCACTTGAACAGCTGTTCGACAATGTCAATGAAGATTGAACGTCAGCTGTTGATGGATAATAAGCAGTTCCATTATATCCAGCAATCATAAATATCGCCATGACAGCTAAAACCGTTCCTGGTCCTGCGAACCATATTCCTCTGTTGAATTCTTTTTTTGTTAAAGTTAAAACTACGCCTGTTACCAACAAAACAGCTCCTAGCAAGAACATTATCAACACTACAGGCATCTGAATCAAGTTGTGGAAATATTTTCCTTTTTCCATTACAACTATGCCATCTGCATCGACAGCGAATCCTTCCATAGTGATGAATTGAATGAGAACCAAGACGAGCATCAGTAGGAATCCGCAGAAACATATCAAAAGGCTACGGCACAAGTTGGCGCGTAAGTCATTGTCATCAATGTTATTTATCATATATAACGCGCCGAGGCATACAGCGAGGAACATCACCATGAGACCGAACTCCACGTTGAAATGATTAGCAACGGCTTCGAGACCGTGCCAGTTGTTAGCCCAGCGGCTGATGACAGGAGCGCCAATATCGCCGACGGCATTTTTATCTACAACGAAGTCAGAACCTGTGAAGAATGTTCCAACGGCAGTACCTATTAATAAAGGTGCGAGACAGCCGTTGATTGTCAAAAATATTCTGAAAGCATTCTTGCCTAAGATATTACCAGCCTTACTTTGAAACTCGTACGACACAGCCTGGAACACGAATGTTATCAGAATCAATATCCAGACCCAGTAAGCTCCGCCGAAGCTAGTACTATAAAAAAGCGGAAACGAAGCGAAGAACGCGCCTCCGAATGTCACGAGAGTGGTGAATGTCAGTTCCCACTTACGACCAGTGGAGTTGACGATGAGCTGACGTTGCAACTCATTCTTTCCAGCTAAGAAGATGAGCGCGTTGCCACCTTGAACGAAAAGCAGGAACACCAATAATCCGCCTAAGAGAGCGATAAGAAACCACCAATATTGCTGTAAGAATTCGTATGTAATCATGATTATTCCTCCTTATTATTTTTCTGTTTCAGGACCTTGTTTGATAGCTTTGAAGATGATACGCGTCTCGATGGCGAGGAAGAGAGTGAATATAGCCACGAAGACGAAGAAGGTAGTCTGCACTGCGCCCACGCTCACACTCGACACGGCAGCGTTAACAGGAAGCATTCCTTCTATTGTCCAAGGCTGACGACCTGCTTCAGCAACAATCCATCCCGCTTGACCGCAGAGATAAACCAGAGGAATAGAGAGCAGCGAAGTCCATTGCAGCCACTTCATATTGACGAGTTTTCCTTTCCATTCCATCCAGAGAACGAAAATCATGAGAAGAAGCAAGAAACTACCGAAGTACACCATAACGCGGAATGACCAATATATCAGCGGCACGTTAGGCACTAGTTCTTCCTGACTTTCAATATAACCATAACCGAAATATTCCACATTTTCTTCCAATACTTGACGAGCCTGAGCAGCTGCTTCAGGATTAGTGTCTTTCAACTCACGATATTCTGTGAAAGCAGCTAAGGCAGTCTTGCCACGTTCCATTTTTTCTTCTGCAGAAAGATATGCTTTACCTTCCGGTGTTGTGTAACCTTCAAGGATGTTATTTATTCCAGGAACGTAGCCGTTGATGTCGTGAGTAGCGAGAACCGACAACATTCCAGGGATTTCGACGCCAGGCACTATAGAGAACGGAGCGCGAGTACCGCCTTCTTCGAGACCCTCGGCAGCAGCGAGTTTCATAGGCTGATATTTACCTACATGGATACCAGAGCTGTCGCCGCTGAGCATGAGAACGAAAGTACCGATGATGCCGACGATAGCAGAAACCCTGATACTTGCCAGAGCGAATTTTGTCTCACGTTTTTTAAGCAGATACCAGCAACTGACACCTATGACGAAGATAGAACCCGTCATCCAGCCGCTGAAGACAGCATGGAAGAACTTAGAGACAGCGACAGGGTTAAGGGCCACAGCCCAGAAATCGACCATCTCATGACGCACAGTGTCAGGGTTGAACTCCATGCCTACAGGATGCTGCATCCATGAGTTGGCAACGAGAATCCAGAGAGCCGAGATAGCAGAACCGATGGCGACGAACCATGTAGAGGCGAGATGCAACTTCTTGCTGATTTTCTCCCATCCGAAGAACATCACCGCGAAGAAGGTAGCCTCCATGAAGAAAGCGAAGATGCCTTCGATGGCGAGTGGCGCACCGAAGATATCACCCACGAACCAGGAGTAGTTACTCCAATTGGTGCCGAACTCAAATTCTAAGATGATACCCGTAGCGATGCCTACAGCGAAGTTGATAGCGAAGAGTTTCATCCAGAACTTAGCTGTGTTTTTCCAAAACTCATCTTTTTTAACAACATAAAGAGTTTCCATGACTGCCATTATCACTGCGAGTCCCAAGGTAAGCGGAACAAAAATCCAGTGATATGCTGCGGTAAGAGCAAACTGTGCTCTCGACCAACCAACTAATGCGCTTTCTACCATATTTTTTAGTTTAAAGTTTAGAGTTTAAGGTTCAAAATTCTTAGTTCTTAGTTCAAGTTGCGTTCCGACGTATTCGCTTTTCTGCTCGTCGGTCTTGCCTGCCATAACAGGTTTAAAGAAGAACACTCTTAATATAGCAAAAAGAATAACGGCTTTAAGAATTATAAGGAGCCACAAGGTTTTCCCCCATGTCATATTCTTAAAGCCGTCGGCATAGAAATTCCATATATTAAGAATCAACTTTTTCATAGCGATAATATATCTTCACAAAGATAGAAAAAGTCAACAGACTACAGACTACGGACAACAGATTTTTTTACATATACATTCAGAACAGTTCAAAGTTCAGAGTTCAAGGTTCAGAGTCCAGAGTTCAAATCAAAACTGAAAATAAATAAACTTCTGCAGGTCGGCGGTGACGAACTGATATATAACAAACACTGCCAGCACCACAATCAACGCCATGACAGGTAGCGGCATATTGGCAAACCACAGACGATATCTGCGTTTGAAATTCGTTGGCAGCCAATGTATAATCATTCCTATAACAATCAAAAGGAAAATGTTTTTATACGAGACGATGATATCTGGTATTATATCCATATTCCACTTCCCTCCTATCTGCGAAACCATATTAGTCGCTGTGTTCCATGCAGTCTCATTAGCCTCTGCAGGGTCGAGGTTAGAACCAGCACGGAAGAACAATCTCGTCCATGTGATGAAGACGAAGGTCTGCAATACCGCCCAGCATCTCTCTAGCATCTTCATCTCCGACTTGCCGCCAAGTACGTTATAAACCATACGGATAAATGTTCCGATAAAGATAACGCCAGTCCAGACAAAGAAGATATTCCATATAGGAGCAGGGAATAGCTTTGTCATCGCAAACATACTTGCTGCCACCATGCCGATGATGAGTGCGCGAACATAAACGTTTTTATCTTTCCAGAAACGATATACTATCATTCCCAGTCCGTTCAACCCACCCCATATCATAAAGTTCCAGCTTGCGCCATGCCAGATACCACCCAACAACATAGTCGTCATTCTGTTCATATTAGATGTCAGCTCCTTGCGTTTCTCCTCAGAGTGCCTGCTTCTCAGCGTCACTATCAATGCCAATAACAATATCGCTACTGTCACCCAAACGCTACCCGACAATATCATACCTATCAGTGATATTGTGATGATACATGCATACGTTCCAAACGATGCCGTCCTGTTGCCACCCAGAGGTATGTAAAGATAGTCTTGCAACCATTTTGAGAGAGAGATATGCCATCTCTTCCAGAACTCGCCAGGGTTGGTAGCTTTATATGGCGAGTCGAAATTTTTAGGGAGATAGAATCCCATCAGCATCGCGACACCTATGGCGATGTCGGTATAACCGGAGAAGTCGGCATAGACCTGCAAAGAATAACCGAAAAGCGCGACCAGATTTTCAAAGCCAGTATACATAGTAGGATTGTCGAAGACCCTGTCGATGAAGTTGACTGCGATGTAGTCGCTGAGAATTATCTTTTTCGCCAGACCATTGATAATCCAAAAGACAGCAATACCGAATTGTCGTCTTGAGAGAAAAAATTTCTTGTAAAGCTGAGGGATAAATTCGTTGGCACGTACTATAGGACCTGCCACCAGCTGAGGGAAGAATGTCACATAAAAACCGAAGTTCAATATATTTCTGACAGGCTCAATGCGGCGACGGAAGACATCCATCAGATAGCTGATACATTGGAAGAGATAGAACGATATTCCTACAGGAAGCAGAATCCTGTCGATGGTAAAGACAGGCGAGCCTGCCATTTTATTACCTGCAATAGCAAATATATTAACGACTTTCAACTCGATGCCAAAGAGGTTATGTATCACGTCAGCAAAGAAATAAGCATATTTGAAATAACTTAAAGTAAGGAGATTAACCAACAATCCAGCTATCAGCCATGCAAGACGACCGCTATCTTTCTTGCTTCTGTGAATAATGAAACCATCGAGATAGTTGAATAAGATAGCGAAGAGCAGTATCAAGGTAAACCATCCACTTGTCTTATAATAGAAGAAGACGCTGACAAAGAAAAGGAAGGCATTGCGTAACAATATCTTATTTTGTACAAGACTAAATACAGCGAACACCAACAGAAAGAATACCCAGAAATAAGACTGAGTAAACAGCAGTGGCGAGTTCGGGTCAAACGCAAAAGTATCTTTCAAAAAATCTGTTAACATAATTATTCTCTTTCTATATCCAGACGCATCAAAGCATTGAAGAACAAGTCGCCAAGCAATGCATATCCTTTGTTAGTAAAATGTATCTTATCTTTTTTCGCTAGACCTTCTTGTTCCCACTTCTCCATCGACTCCAGACCTCCCATGATAGCAAACAAATCCCACACTGCGCCATCGTGTTTCTCTGCCAAAGCACGAAACACCTCTCTCGCGTTATCGCCGTTTTCATTTACACGATACAGCGTCTTCTTGCCGTTCTTTATCTTTTTGAAAGAATCATTATTAGTGATAAATATAAAGAAACATTCTGGTGCCACATTCTTTATCTTATAAATGAGCGAATCATAATGAGCCATGAAAGCAGAGTCAGAATAATCTTTATCGAAGGTATCGTTGATGCCTATGGCAAACACCATAGCATCTGGTTTTATCAAGTTAAGGTCACGTTCAAAGTTATGACATGAGAGATATGCCGGTACATCAGCGCCGTTCACCCCGATAGCATGATACACTAAGCCTGGGATGTCATTCTCTGGTATTATTCCCGTCAAGGTAAAACTATTAGGCATGCTGTCGTTCTGTTTGAACGCTATTGTAAATGTCTCGTAGCTTTCATCCATTCTAAAGAGATATGATGACGTAAGCTCATCAAACTCAGGTTCCAGACATAAAGAATCTCCCAGTTTCAATACTGGAAATACTGATGGTGACGAGGCATAGCCAAGGACTCTCAGACGATTGAACTGCCAATGAGCAATGGTGTCGGAAGGATTCAAGTCGATGCTTATTTCAGCTGACACATCGTTAGTTGTCACCGCGATACCTGTCACACCTAAAGTATCGACATATCCCTCGATGACATTACGCGATGCCGTCCACACGCCATTATATGTTACTTTATAATTTGACGGATTATTAGTTTTAGCAACAGAATAAGGAAAAATCACTCCACGACTAGAATAAGGTTTATTATTGACATCGCTTAAGTTACGACGTATTTTGTTGGATATGATGTCAGCTTGCACATGAGAGCCACCGATATGAATGACATTCATCTGGGAGCTAGGATTAAGAAGAGCGAGGTTCATTTTATTTAAGAAACGCCAGTAATGAAGGCTGTCATCTCCAAGGTATTCTATCTTATTCAAAGAATCTTTGACGCAGTCATACTGAAGAATATCTTTGAGATAAGATTGCGCAAACGTCAGTGTCGGCATCAGCGACAGTAGTAGTATTATGAAAATATAACGTCTCATTTTAATTTCATTATTATATCATCTGCATTTCTCTGAGGATGACGTTTCAGGAAATGATAGTAATCGTAATATATCATGAAAGTCTGCACGAACAGCTCAGCAATTCTGTTAGCACCTTGTCGTGTGAAATGTACATAGTCTTTACTTGCCCATGCAGGCTGATGTTCTGCCCATTTTATCATAGAGTTTCTGCCGCCCATCACGTCATACATACTCCAGAAAGCAGCTCCATTTTCTAGAGCGGCTTCCTTAAGACAATTCACGACAGACTCAAGATTAGGATAAGTCTGCAACACACCATCGACTTTCTTTGACATATCTGCAGGACCAATAAACAGTATCTCTGCTGAAGGATATATTCGTTTCAGATATGAAATCTGTTTTGAAATTTTATTCTTATAACTCATAATGAGACTATCGCTTGCCATATAAGCCGTTGCATTGCCACCGAATTCAAGAATGATAAGACGCACGTTGAGTTGTTGCATTGCAGACGACAACAAGTCTCTAGAAATGCTGGTGAAGAATGTTCCGGAGCTGCCGCGCAGAGGGATGTTATCGACGGCGACGCCATAGTCACCTTCCATTGAAACGCCATAAATCTCGGCGTCGCCAGAAAGTCTTAATGAGAACTTCGACATTGTAGTATCCAGATTCCATGTCAGCACTCTCAGTTCTGCAGTAGGTTCTTCAATCACCTTAGTGATGTTGATATTGCCGCTGGTCAGCCTTGCGCTGAAAGGTTCATAGGTATTTCCGACAAGCAGCTTGACTTTGGAGAAAGACCTAGCATTGGGATAGCTTTCTTTCACATTACGAGTAGCAAAAGACAAAGTCACATCACCATCGAGTTGAGCCATCTGAGCTAAAATACCATAGTGATGATTGTCCAGTTTTTGTCTGAAGTTACCGTCTGCGATATAACGAGGGATGCTATCGGAAGCCCTCTGTGAGACCGACACAGAAGGTATCGGCTGTACAGCAGGAACCAGACCCACGCCACTGCCTCCGAATTTATTCTGTAGCTGTTCCCTGATATATCCTGTAATGCGGTCACTTTCTATCTGCGAGTCACCATAATGCAAGATACGCACAACTTCATTATTACTTGAACAACTGTCGAGGCGAGCAAAGAGGTCATAAAACAAAGAAGGGTCGTCATCAGGAAAAAAGATACGAGCCGTGCTGTTATCGATGAAATTTATGAAAGACACCAAGGTGTCGACGTATGCCATAGAGTCGGCTATTTCTGCTTGATACACTCTTTCTAGCGAGTCGTGAACAAACTGCAGGCGCAGTTCAGCTTCAATCTTAGCGAGTTTCTCCTCTGCCGTTTCAACATCTTCATCTTTGTTACTTAACATCGTTTCCATATCAACGAAACGAAGATGAATACCACCGACATTATAGCCATCAACAGGGAACACCAAAGACAGAAGTGCCAACAACAAAAGCACTGAGACAAAAAAAATTAAAATTTTGTAGCACCTCATATTCCCATTGATTAATACCTTACAAAGAAAATATTTTTTCTTCAATATTAAAAATAAAAATGACCCCAATTTATCATTTGAAGTCATCTATATTCACAACTCAGCAACCGAAATGTTCAAAGTCCAGTGGTGCCTGAGCCTGTCGAAGGCAAAGCTCAGTGCTTCGACAAGCTCAGCAACCGAAAAGTTCAAGGCTCAAAGCTCATGGTTCAGAGTTCAAGGTTCAAGGTTCGTATTATAATACTCGTTCCATTGTTTCAGAACTTCTTGCCAGTCTTCCACCTCGCCGTTGGCGATAGCTTCAGCCTGATCGAGAGTCTTTTCATATTGTTGTTTCTCGGCGTAACGCAGTTTCATCGCTTCTATGGTAGCCTCGTCGAGGATTTGTATTCTACGACGGCGTACGCATTCGTCGAGGTCGAGCGGACCGAAAGGCTGACCCGGAACGTTGAAGTCGGAGATATTGAAGTTAAAGACAGTGCGCAAGGTATGACGCACCATCTTTTGTCCGGAGCGATTGCCTGCCACCTTACGGTTCAAGAGTTTACGAATGATATCAATCTCGCGTTGTGAAAATTTATTTCTGCCCATAATTTCAGTTAGGAGTTAGGAATTATTTTGAATGCAAAGATAAGAAAAGTCTACAAGACTACAAGACCACAAGACTACAAGACTACAAGTTTTTTAAACGTAGAGAAAAGTTCAACAGCCTTAGTTCAGAGTTCAGGGTTCTTAATCATACATTCACGACTTTCACCACGATACCTTTTTGTTTTCCTTTTTTGATGGTGTCTAAAGTACCTCTGGAAGAAGGTGTTACAAAAGCAAGGACATAATCTGCGTTTTGAACTATCAGCGAGTTTCGCTGGAGAGGCGCGCCGCGACCGTAGCGCTCGTAGTCAGGGAGAAACTCCATCAGAGGTATTTTGTTGAGGGCGGCATATTTTCTTGCAAGAGTGTCAGCACCTTTCGCTCCGCCCGACACAATCAAATCAATTTTCTTCGTTTTCTGAATCTTCGCGACCTCGGCGCAAAGAAGTTCATAGTTCTCAAACTCACCAGAACCAACAATAGCTAATCTCATAATATTATATTTTAAAATTTATTTGCATTTGAAAGAACCGCTGCAAAGATGAGAAGAGCTTCTGCAAAATTATGGCAGATTACAAAAAATCTACTTCTGCCACTTTTTTGCAGAAAGAATTTATATATTTGCGACATGGCAAAGAATTATTTCAAATCGTACATCTGGCTATTGGAAATACTCCAGAGTCGCGGACCGCAGACCTTAAAAGAAATCAAGGACTTGTGGATGAGAAGCGCTATCAATGAAGACGGCAAGGAACTCGCAAACCGCACATTCGCAAATCATATTGCATCAATTGCCGACATATTCGGAATCGACATCGTATGCGACAGACGAACCAACAGATATTATATCGAGAATATAGACGATGTCGGAGGAAAAAGCATAAGAGAATGGATGTTAGACGCATTATGTCTCAACAGTCTGCTCAACGAGAGTGCCTCTTTACGCGACAGAGTCATCTTCGAAAATGTGCCGTCAAATCGAAGATTCCTCGCTGACATCATTCAGGCGATACGCGACAATTACAAGCTTGAGATTCGTTACAAAAGTTACAGAAAAACCGAAGAAGAGACCTTTATCATTGAACCATATTTCCTGAAAGAATTCAAACGACGCTGGTATCTCTACGGATATAAAGGCGATGTCGACGGACCACACATGATGGCATTAGACAGAATGATTGATGTCGATATCATACCCGAAGAATTCACTATGCCAGAGGAAGTTATGGCTGACGATTATTTCAGAGGAATCTACGGTGCGAGAGTATATCCCAATATGAAAAGAGAGATGGTGAAGCTGAAAGTCTATGGAACGCAAATTCAATATTTCCGTTCGTTGCCATTGCACAGCAGTCAGAAAGAAGTTGAAAAAAATGATAAATACAGCGTTTTCACATATTTCCTCACACCCGACTATGACTTCAAGCAAGACGTGCTTTCGTTCGGAGACAAAGTCGAGGTTTTAGAACCAAAGGAATTGAGGGAATTTTTTAGTAATTATGTATCTAAATTAAATATTATTTATGGTAACAAATAAACAAATAATTATGTCTTATAACTCATTTAAAAACAATGTCTATGAGCACCTTGCTAAATATAATAGATGGAAAACTGGATATTTCAAAGGAAATCCATATAACCATATCGTAGATATAGATGGGAAAACAAAAGAAGAAATTGTAAAAACTATTATTGAAGAAGATGGTGTATGCCCAAAAGAGTTTAGAAAACCACATATGTATGCTCATCATCTGAACTCTTCTCAAGTTATATGCTATGAGTTTTTCAAACCACTTATTGAAAATAAAGATAATATGTCTAAAGTGGTAAATAAAATGGAAATTCCTTTTCAAATTTCTAACAATTTTGAAGCAGTGTTTGAAAAAGAATTTGAAAATGGAGATGGTACTAACTTTGATTTTTTCTTATCAGACAATAAACACAATATTTACATAGAAGTTAAATACACAGAACAAGGTTTTGCTTCATGCAAAAATGACGAAAATCATAGAAAGAAATTTAAAGATATCTACAGAAATCGTATAAAAGATAGTTTTTGCATCGAAAAAAACGAAATAGATTTCACACAAATGCGAAAATACTATCAGTTATTTAGAAACGTACTACAAATCCAGAAAGAAACAGATTTTGTGGTATTCTTATTCCCAAAAGAAAACTCAATTGCCAAAAAAGAATTTGAAGATTTTAGAGACACTTACTTATCAGAAAAAGGAAAAAATAATGTTAAAGGTGTGTTTTGGGAAGATTTAACTGATTTTATGAGTAGTACTTTTAAGGAAAAGTTTTTTTTCTACATTTAGTTCACCAGGAGCGACAGGATAACGATGATTTTTCTGTCGTACCTACGGCACTTAAGTAACAACTGGTCATAATAGGCAGGCGTTCCGTGCTCCGCACTTCACACCTGCCTATGGTCTGTCGCCCTTTCAGGGCTTGTTTAACAAACTTTAATATGACTATCAAACATAACAATAAAAACATCTTCGTCTTTTCCGACACTCATGGTCTGCATCGTGACGTGATAGTGCCTGAAGAGGCGGATATTGTCATCTGTGCCGGCGACGCCGTGGAAGACGACCTCAATGGCGACGAATACGACGATTTCATAGATTGGTTTTCTAGTTTGTCGGCCAAATGGAAAATATTCATCCCAGGCAATCACGAGCTTTCCTTTGCGATTGATAAATCCGAAAATATTGTAAAAGCGATGAAGGAAAAAGACATCTCCGTTATGCAGAATTCAATAGATGATTGCGACGGCGTAACGATATGTTCCATCGGCGGCGACGTATCAATTGCCGACGCCGACATCCCAACCGACATCGACATACTTGTGACACATTATCCTCCTTACGGCATTTTAGACGAAGGATTAGGAAGTGCGGAAATACTGAACTTCGTCATAAAATCAAAACCGACTTATCATCTTTTCGGACATATTCACGCCACTGCAGGACAAGAACTTCAGTTCGGCGAGACGCTGTGCAGAAATATTGGAATTTGTAAATAAAACCTTATGGACAAACTGACGAAAGAACAACGACATCGTTGCGGAGAGAGAATAAAAAATAGTTAAAGTAGGGTAAAAAAACTAAAAAAGTAGGGCAAAAACATTATCTTTGCACCAAAAGTAGGGTAAAAACATATTATGGTTATGGCAAACAAATTAGAAAGACTTATAACTCAATATAAAGAATTGGGAATCGACAATCAGATAGACTACGACAAGTTTTATCTCTATTCGTTGATTACC
>JAZRNQ010000183.1:0-6955 GCA_045648285.1 Bacteroidales bacterium
GATATGCATTCCTTCCATTGCAGCTATCGACGCCGTCTTAAACGCTGAAAACCACAAGTATTTCTATTTCTGTGCAAAAGCAGACATGTCGGGATATCATGTGTTTGCAAGAAATATGAAAGAACATAACATCAATGCTGAAAGATATAGAAAAGCGTTGAATAAAAAGAAAATCTGGAAATAACTTATTGTCAATTCATAATTCATTGTTCATAATGCATAATTATAGGTTCGAGGTTCATAGTTCAAGGTTCAAAGTCTTATTGATTTTACTTGCTTTTTCATTGAATGTTTTCTCACATGAAAACGATTCTTTAAGAGACGTTAAGAAAAATGTAGGTATTGTCTTAGGCACTGAGGCTGCTCTTTATGCAGGTTCTATGACAGGTTTATATTATTTATGGTATGCTGATTATAATCAAGGTGGATTCCGTTTTCATAACGACAATAATAACTGGCTGCAAATGGATAAAGCAGGACATGCGGCATCTGCTTATTATGTAGGAGCACTTGGTTATGAAGCACTTCGTCTGGCTGGCTGGGACGAGAAAAAATCTCTGATATACGGTGGTCCTCTTGGATTGGCATTTCTTACTACTGTAGAATTATTCGACGGACTTTCCACCGGATGGGGCTTTTCATGGGGCGACATGGCAGCTAACGCTGTAGGAACAGCTTTGTTTATGGGACAACAAGCTCTTTGGCAGGAACAGAGAATATCAATGAAATATTCTTACCATAATACTCAATTTCCCCAATATTGTCCTAGTCTCTTAGGTTCAACCCTCCCTGAAAAAATGTTAAAAGATTATAACGGTCAGACTATATGGGTGTCTTTTAACATTAAATCTTTGTTTCTTGATAAGGAAAGTAAGTTCCCTTCATGGATAAACCTTGCCTTGGGATATAGCGGCAATGGCATGACACATAGCACTTATAACCCAACACCAGAGTTCATCCGTACACGACAATTCGTCCTTTCTCCTGATATCGACCTGACAAGAATACCTGTGAAAAACAAGTTCCTTAAAACGACTTTGAAAGTGTTAAACATTATTAAGATTCCTATGCCTGCAATAATGTTAGATTCACAAGGTAAATTCAGTGCTTATTGGTTATACTTCTAAAAAAACTAA
This sequence comes from Bacteroidales bacterium, assembly GCA_045648285.1. GTDB lineage: Bacteria > Bacteroidota > Bacteroidia > Bacteroidales > F082 > Limimorpha. The sequence continues at coordinate 1,137 of JAZRNQ010000183.1, forward strand.
CGAACATTGTCTGTTGACCTCTGACTTTTTATTATCTTTGTAGAAAATTAATTTATATGAAAAGAATATTTAAGACAATAGCTTTTGCATCACTATTTATCTTAGCAAGCTGCGGCAACAACCCTGAGAAATCAAGAAATTTCTACGACAAAGGAATGGATTATCTATACTGCTCACAATTTGAAGAAGCAATAGAACATTTCGATAAAGCTATCAAATACAACGACCAAAACCACGAAGCTTATTTCTATCGCGGATGTGCAAAATACAATATCTTCCAAAGAGAATCTGCAATAGAAGATTATAACAAGACATTAGAACTGAATCCAAATTACCTTCAAGCTTATTTTAATCTTGGCTTGTATTACAGAAGCATAAATGATTATGACATGGCATGTTATTACTTCAAAATAGCTGAAGCTAAAGGCAGACCTAACATGGAAGATTATACTAAACATTGTAGATAATTTGAACTTTGAGCTCTAAGCTCTGAGCTTTGAACTCTGAGCTTTGAACTCTGAACTCTGAACTATTATGGTAAAGACTATAATTTGGGATTGGAACGGGACTCTGCTAGACGACCTTGATTTGTCGTTGGAATCTGTTAACATCTTGCTTGAAGAAAGAAATCTTCCTACATTAAGTATTGGAAGATACAAAGATATATTCTGTTTCCCTATCATAGACTATTACGTAAAAGCTGGTTTCGACTTTGATAAGGAAGCTTTTGAAGTGCCAGCAAAACAATACGTGAAGCTTTATGCATCTAAGGCTTCAGAATTGAAATTATTCCCAGACGTAGTCGATACTCTTACATACTTCAAAGAAAATAACTACCGTCAAATAGTGCTGTCAGCAATGAAAGATGACAATCTAAAACTGATGATTCATGATGCTGGCATTTCTCATTTCTTTGACGGCATCTACGGAATAAAAGACAACTATGCAAGAGAGAAAGTCTCTATAGGCAAACAAGTCGTACAGGATTTAAACCTCAATCCTTCAGAATGTCTTATGATTGGCGACACATTACACGATGCCGAAGTGGCAGAACAATGTGGCTTCGATTGCATACTTTGCAGCAGAGGACATGTCTCAAAAGAAAGGCTACAAACAACAAAGCGAGTAATCGTTGATGAACTCAGAACTCTGAGCTTTGAACTCTGAACTTTGAACTTTGAAGTATGGCAGAATATTCTTCGATATTATTAGAGAAAGCAGTTGACGAATTGTCAAAATTACCTGGCATCGGAAAGAAGACTGCGTTACGACTAGCACTTCATCTATTAGGTGAAGAGAAAGTCATGACTGACCAATTATGTAAGTCGCTGAGTGATATGAGAAACAATATCGTATTATGTAAACGCTGCTACAACATCAGCGACGAGCCTATCTGTTCGATTTGTTCTAATCCGAAACGTGACGAGTCATTGTTGTGTGTAGTGGCTGACATGCGAGATGTTTTGGCTATCGAAAGAACATGCTCGTTCAATGGACTATATCATGTTTTAGGCGGTATCATAAATCCTATAGAAGGAATCTCACCTAATGACCTGAGAATAAACGAGCTTCTAGGAAGGACTGTCAATGAAGATATAAAGGAAATAATTTTGGCATTGCCTGCCACAATAGAGGGTGACACCACCAACTATTATCTCTCAAGAGTGTTAAAAGATTTTAAGGGAACTATAAGCACCATAGCTAAAGGAATATCCGTTGGTGACGCACTCGAATACGCCGACGAAGTGACCCTGGGAAGATCTATTGCGAATCGTATTCCGTATAATAAGTAGTGGAAAGTTTAGAGTTTAGAGTTCATAGTTCTTAGCTCAAAGTTCAAAGTTCATACTCAATTGTTCATTCTTAATTGTCAATTCTTCATTGACAGTTGACAATTCTTCATTTTCAATTGTACATTGTACATTCTCAATTTCTTCAAAGAGATCGAGTTGGTTTTCTGTGAGATATAATTCGGCTGGGACTTCATACTCATAATGAGAGATGAAACGTTCTATGCTTCTCTTCACGAGTTTTATAGGCGTTGTCTTTCTAGCCTTGCAGTAATTCTTAAGAGACTTATACTGACCAGAAGTCAATTTAAAAGTCACCGCATGATATTTCCTGCGGCGACTTTTTTTCTTATTGACATTAGATGACATAAATTTTCAGTTTTCAGTTTTAAATTTTCAATTTCCCATTGCTTCATCAAGCATAATCTGCGCAAGGCGTTCTGCTTCAGCTTCTGTCTTGCCTTCTGAATATACTCTGATTATAGGTTCTGTGTTTGACTTACGCAAATGTACCCAGCCTTCTTCAAAGTCAATCTTGACACCGTCGATAGTAGTGACTTGTTCGTTCTTGAACTTGTCAGCAATCTTTGCTAAAATCATATCCACATTTGTAGAAGGATCGAGTTCAATCTTATTCTTCGACATGTGATATAATGGGAATTTTGATTTCAATTCAGAACATGTACATTTTTCTTCGCAGAGATATGTAAGGAAAAGTCCTACGCCGACCAAAGCATCACGACCGTAATGTAACTCAGGATAAATGATACCGCCATTACCTTCGCCGCCAATAACAGCATTGACTTCTTTCATTTTTTCAACTACATTAACCTCACCTACCGCAGCTGCAAAATACTCAGCTCCGAATTCTTTTGTTACGTCACGTAAAGCTCTTGTTGATGAAAGGTTTGAAACAGTGTTACCTTTTTTATGTTGTAAGATATATGAAGCCACAGTAACGAGAGTGTACTCTTCGCCATACATCTCGCCTTTCTCGTTGATGAATGCAAGACGGTCAACGTCAGGGTCGACGACGATGCCGAAGTCTGCACCCACTTCTTTGACTTTAGCGCATGTGTCTACCAAGTTAACAGCAAGAGGTTCTGGATTATGTGCGAACTCACCTGTCACTTCACAGTTTAATTCAATGATATCAGTGACGCCTAACTTACGGAGAAGCATTGGTATTGCGATGCCGCCTGTTGAGTTGACAGCATCGACAACGACTTTAAGATTAGCTTTTGCTATTATGTCTTTATTTACGAGAGGTAGATTGCAAACCATATCGACATGACGTTCAATCCAGTCGTTTTCAAGAGAATAAGTGCCGATTTCGTCTATGTTGGAGAATTCGTAGTCGTCGGCAGCTGCTTTTTCGAGTAGCCATTCTCCGTCTTCCTTTGAGATAAACTCGCCTTTGTTGTTCAACAACTTAAGAGCATTCCATTGTCTTGGATTGTGGCTTGCTGTCAAGATAACGCCGCCGTCGGCTTTCATTTCTGTGACGGCTACTTCTACAGTCGGTGTTGTGCTGAGACCGATGTCTACAACATCTACTCCCATAGCTTGTAAAGTTCCACAAACCAATTGATTTACCATATTTCCAGAGATACGACCATCACGACCTACGACAATGCGAGGACGTTTTATGCCAGAACGGCGAATCAAACAAACAAATGATGAAGTGAGTTTTACAATGTCAACTGGAGTGAGTCCGTTGTCTGGTTTTCCACCTATAGTTCCACGGAAACCTGATATAGATTTTATTAATGTCATAGCGTTATATTTTTTGCAAATATAAGGTAGTTTTTCTTAAATTTGCAAAAAAAAGATATGGGTTTTAACGACGATAATTTTCTGGATGATTACGAGATTCAAGAGCTGATAAACAAGTTTGAAAGTCAGCTTGAAAGCGGTATGCCGTTATTCTTCGATGCCGATGAATTGAATATCATCCTTGAACATTACGTTCAAAAAAATGATATACCAAAAATCAATATAATTGCTGATTTAGCAAGCACTTATCATGAAGCCAACCCACTCACCAAATTAATCATGGCGAAGAAATATCTCTCTGTTCAAGATGCAACAAATGCGTTGCCATATCTTCTTGACGAGAGCAACAATGCCGAAGATCCAGATTATCAGCTTAGTTTAGGTTATTGTTATTCATTAATGGATGAGCATAAGAAGTCATTGTCGGCATATAAAAAAGCCGTTAAGCTTCTCGATAAAGAAAACTGCGACGATATCTACAACTCTATGGCAGTGGAATATATGATGCTACGTGACTTTGAACGTGCGCTTCATTATTTCATAAAAGGTCTTAAAGCTAGTCCTGACATCGCAGAACAATATGCAGAGATAACTAACTGCTATTTCTTCCTCGACAGAGCTGACGAAGCTATCGAGTTCTTCAAAGGTGAAGTAGATAAAAACCCATATAGCATAATAGCTTGGATGACATTAGGCAATTGTTATCTGAGACTGCATCTCCTTGAAAAAGCTGTCGAGCAATACGAATACGCTATGGCGATAGACCAGCACTTCCCTAGTGCATATATCAACATCGCAACTATATACAATGAATTAGATAGATATCAAGACAGCATCGACATCATTGAAGAAGCTTTCAGAAATGATGTCAAGAAACCAATATTGTATTGTCTCTACGGCGAAGCCATGGCAAAGACAGGTAACAAACTCGATGCGATAAACAACTTCAACAAGGCTATCGAATTAGATGAAAACATCGCTGAAGCTTACGCAGGATTAGGTTTTATCTTCTGCGAAGAAAACAACCATCATTCTGCAATTAAGTTCTTGAAACGAGCTCATCAACTCGCACCATATAACACTGATTATATCTTCGTTCTCGTTGAGGAACACAACAAGATAGAGAAGTTCAAGACTTCATTGAAATATTTGAAAGAGATAGAAGAACTTTTTCCTTATGATGTGAATTTATATATCGCATATATGGAAGTCTATATCTTGTTAGACGATGTGAAAAATGCAATCAAATATATTGAAAAAGGATTGAAGATGCTAGGACGACAAGCACCTTTGTTATATAGACTAGCATTCATAAATTTTGTTGATGAAGATTATGAAGCAGGAATGTTAAACCTTGAAGAAGCTCTTAACATAGATTTCGAAGGCGTTCATGAGTTCATCGACTTCGACCCTAATTTCATTTTGAACAACGAAGAAATAGTTAATTTAATAGACAGATATAAAAAACAACAAATCAATTAAAGTATGAATCAATACATCGCTAACTTTTTCAAAGGAATAGGCATAGGTTCTGCCAACGTAATCCCAGGTGTTTCTGGCGGAACAATAGCTCTTATCACAGGTATCTTCGAACGCTTGATTAATGCGTTAAAATCTTGCAACTTAACAGCTATCAAACTATTCTTCACAGGTAAGTTCAAAGAATTTGCACAGCACATCGACTTATGGTTCCTTGCATCTGTAGGCAGCGGCGTCGTGGTTGCGATATTATCAATAGCTAGATTATTCGAGTTTTTATTCGCAGAATATCCTATTTACCTCTGGTCATTCTTCTTCGGAATGATACTGGTTTCAATATATTACGTTGGAATAACTATAGAAAAATTCAACTGGAAAGTCATCCTTTCTTTCATCATCGGAACAGCATTCGCATTGTTCATCGCTTTCGGCACACCTGCAAACGAAAACAGCAACGTCATCTATTTAATGATTTGCGGAGCTGTCGCTACTTGCAGCATGATACTCCCTGGACTTTCAGGTTCCTTCGTTTTAGTATTGATGGGAAATTACCAACTCATCATGATTGACGCTGTCAACGACTTAAACCTTAAAATATTACTTCCTGTAGTAATAGGCGGCGTTGTAGGATTGCTCGCATTCTCTCACCTTTTATCATGGATTTTCAAAAACTATAGAGATATAACCATCGCTGTTTTGACAGGTTTCATCTTAGGCAGTATGCCAATCATCTGGCCTTGGAAAAACGACGTCATCACATATTTCGGCAGTGAA
>JAZRNQ010000184.1:0-24513 GCA_045648285.1 Bacteroidales bacterium
CTTTTTGAGAGACCTCGTCCATGTCATAATGAAGCTATCAAAGACTTGGTATATCTTCCTGACGGACGTTGTGGCGGAGCTTACGGCTTCATATCTTCACACGCTTGCAATGTGTTTGCGCTGGCGGTTTTCATCACACATGTGTTAAAGAAATACTATTCTAAGATAGGATGGGTGATGTTCATCTGGGCTATATTGGTAGCTTACAGCAGGATATACATGGGAGTTCATTACCCAGGCGATGTCATCGTTGGAGCTGTGGTAGGAGCTATGATAGGATGGGTGTTTGTTAGAGTCTTATCTAAGTTGTCCAGTCCAGTTTAGTGTTATTTTATGAGATGGCTTAGTGTCGTCTGTCGCATTGATAATGATGGTGTGTGTTCCGTTGCCATTGTTTTTAATGGTGAACTCTCCGTCAAAAAGAGGTGCTTGTTCGACAGCTATGCCGTCGATATGTTCAACGAGCATAGACCCCAACATGTAGTTATCAGTGACACTCACACGGAATCCTGGAATAAAGGTGTATGGTGCGAAGTCAGGTCTGCTATGATCTTCTTCCGAGAAACCAGATGAACGATATGTGCCTTCAAATCCTGATGAGCCGTCAAGTTCGGTGTCTGTTAAAAAGTCAAGAACAAGATATGTTCCATTCATCAGTCCGTCATCGCATAAGAATTCTACCTGCCAGTTGCATAGCCCGCAATTCCAATAATCGCCGAAGCTTTTTACAGTTCCAGTACAATTACTCAAATCGATTTCGTGGTCTGAAGTAAGAGTGGATATATGTTCAGACATTGTTGTCTGTTCTATGTTATAATCACCGATGAATGTTACTTCATATTCTTTATCGTCGGCAGTAGCTTTAAGGATTATGCTGTTGTCTTCAACGAATAAGTCGGCAGAGCTGAGTGCAGTAGACCATGCCTCGCCGGCTTCGTCGATGTAGACATAGTCTGTACTTCCGATGTTAATAATTGAGAAGTTATTGAATTCGTTGTTTGCATCAAAGGTGTAATGTCCATTAGGAATTCGGATGTTTTCTTCATCTGCAGCTAGTGGACCGAGGATGTCTAAACGAAAATATTCTGTGTTTGGCATTGCGACGCCATCAACTATTCCTCCATCGGAGAAGATAATCCAATAGTGTCCTAGAGTGCCAACAATGTTATCTCCATAATATGTTCCGATTAGTTGTGTGGCGTTTACGTATATTGTTTCATCACTTGGTTCTTGTATCGGCATAAACTTGATGCTGTCTATTTCAGCAGTGTTATATTTTACTATACTGCCGTTTGACTTATAAATCCACATTTCGTTTTGAGCGATTAGATGATTCATCATCATGCAAAGAGAGATAAGGAAGAAAATTTTTTTCATATGTTTACTTTTGTTGTCGCAAATGTAATAAAAAAATATTGGGATTTAAAGAGATAAATTCAAAATGATAAGAATAAAAAAAAGCGAGGCTATTACCTCGCTTAATTGTATCGGGTAGGGGATTCGAACCCCTGTTTCGACAGTGAGAGTGTCGTTACCTGACCGACTAGTAGAACCCGACATCTGTCTTGTTTTTGCGGTGCAAAGATAAATATTTTCCCTAAACATTTATAATTTATTTTAACATTTTTATAACTTTGTCCGCATGAATTGGTTTAACACTATTATTGAAGATAACAAGACTAAAGTCTTTGATCCTATACGCAAGATTTACTGCACGTTGACACCTGAAGAAGAGGTGCGTCAGAAGATGCTTTATTATCTTGTGGAACAGAAAAAATATCCGGCAGGTCTCATCGCTGTGGAGTATTCTATAAAGGTGAATGGTTTGCCTAAACGCTGCGATATAGTGGTTTTTGATAAAGAAGCAACCCCCAAAATGATAGTGGAATGTAAGGCTGAATCGGTAGCAATAACTCAGAAAGTCCTTGACCAAGCTGTTCGTTATTATTCAGGATTGAATGTCGATTATCTCGTTTTGACAAACGGAAAGACGATGTTTTGCTATCATATCGACATTGAAAATAAAAAACTGGAACCTCTTGGTGAACTTCCAGTTTTTTGAGTTACTAAGTTGCTAAGATGCTAAGTTACTAAGATGTTAATAAAATTTTTTAACTCAGCAACTCAGTAACTCAGCATCTTTTAAAACGACAAAATCGTCTCTTTGATGATTTCTATCGCTGCGCGTAATTCTTCTTCAGTGATTACTAAAGGTGGAGCGAAGCGGATGATATGTCGGTGTGTTGGTTTTGCCAATACGCCGTTTTCTTTCATCTTCATACAAACGTCCCATGCTTCTTTGCCGTCTTTTGGTTTGATGATGACAGCGTTGAGCAGACCTTTGCCGCGGACCAGTTCAATCATCGGGCTGTCGATTTTCTTCATTTCTTCACGGAAAATCTTGCCGAGATATTCTGCTCTTTCCATAAGGTTTTCGTCTTTCACGACTTGAAGAGCAGCCATACTTACCTTGGCAGCGATTGGGTTGCCACCGAATGTTGAACCGTGTTCGCCTGGCTTGATGTTCATCATGATATAATCATCTGCTAATACCGCTGACACTGGAACAACGCCGCCACTCAATGCCTTGCCTAAGATGAGAATGTCAGGACGTACGCCTTCGTGGTCGCAGGCTAACATCTTGCCTGTACGAGCGATGCCGCTTTGAACCTCGTCGGCCATGAACAAGACATTGTATTTCTTACAGATGTCATAGCATTTTTTGAGATAACCTTCATCTGGAACATAAACGCCAGCTTCACCTTGGATTGGCTCTAACAAGAAACCTGCGATTTTGTGTCCGTGTTCTGCCAAAACAGCTTCCAATGCGTCTGGGTCGTTGTAAGGGATGCGGATGAAACCAGGTGTGAGAGGACCGTAATTTGCGTATGAGTCAGGGTCGTTCGACATAGTAATAATGGTGATGGTACGACCGTGGAAGTTGCCTTCGCAGCAGACGATAGTTACTTCATCATTTGGAATGCCTTTGCATACTGTTCCCCAGCGGCGTGCTAGTTTCAATGCTGTCTCGTCAGCTTCTGCGCCGGTGTTCATAGGAAGAACCTTGTCGTAACCGAAATATTCTGTGATGTATTTCTCCCAAACTCCAAGGCTGTCGTTGTAGAAAGCACGTGAACTCAAAGTGAGGTTTTGAGCCTGATCGCATAATGCCTTGATGATGGCAGGATGACAATGTCCTTGGTTTACTGCTGAGTATGCTGATAAGAAATCGTAATATTCTTTGCCTTCAACGTCCCATACCTTAGCGCCTTTGCCTTTCGCTAAAACTACAGGTAGAGGATGATAATTATGTGCTCCGTATTTGGCTTCTAGCTCCATAGCTAGTTGTGAGGTGATTTTTTCTGTCATAATTTTTATGTTTAAATGTTAATATTATTTTTGAACCTTGAACTTTGAACCTTGAACTTTGAGCTTTGAGCTTTGAACTTTGAGCTTTGAACTTTGAGCTTAGAGCTTAGAGCTTAGAGCTTAGAACCAAACATAGTTCAGGGTTCAATGTTCTTAGTTCTTCGTTCAAAAAAGTTCCTCCAAAGATAATAATTTTTTTGAAAAAAAACAAGATTTTTGGCGTATCTTTGTAGCAAAAGAAATATTATGATTAAATCGATGACAGGCTATGGTAAAGCCGAACAAATATACCTCACAAAAAGAATAGTAGTCGAAGTCAAGACGCTTAATTCTAAACAATTGGATTTATCGGTAAAATTACCTCAAGAGATTCGTTCACAAGAACTGGAATATCGTAATATGGTGGCAACGACTTTGCAAAGAGGTAAGGTTGACGTCATGATTTCTATCACCGACACTAACGTTGAACAAAATACTCATATCGAGAAAGAAGTAATCGCTTCTTATCTTAAACAGGTAAAAGAGATTTCTGAAGAATATAACATTCCACAATCTTCTGATTTGGCTATGCTTCTCTTCAAAATGCCTGGTATCTTCGTGACACCAGAGCAACAATATGACGAGACATTCTTTGAAAAGATAAAAGAGACATTGCAGGCTGCTCTCGATATGACAGATTCTTTCCGCAGACAAGAGGGCGAGATTCTAAAACAAGATTTGATGAAGAGAAAAGACCTTATTATGCAATATCTTAGCGAGGTGACTTCTTACGAAAACAATCGTCATGATAACATCAAGAATAAGCTTGTGAAAAATCTCACCGAACTTACTCAGTCGGGAAAATATGACGAGAATCGTTTCGAACAAGAATTGATATTTTATCTTGAGAAACTTGATATCACTGAAGAAAAGGTGCGTCTCGCAAAACATTGTTCTTATTACGAAGAGACAATCGACGAAGAAGGCGCTGGCAAGAAACTTGGTTTCATCGCTCAGGAAATGGGTCGTGAGATAAATACCTTGGGTTCAAAAGCTAATGACGCCGACATACAACGTCTCGTCGTCAAGATGAAAGACGAACTCGAAAAGATTAAAGAACAACTATTCAATATCTTATAACATGAAAAGAAGAAAAATCGGTCTGTTCTTCGGCTCGTTCAATCCTGTTCATAACGGACATCTGATGCTTGCCAATTACATCGTGGAATATACCGATTTGGATTCTTTATGGTTCGTTGTCAGTCCTCAAAACCCGTTCAAAGACGAAAGTTCTTTATTACAAGACCGTCATCGTTTCGACATGCTGAAGTTGGCAGTGAAAAACGACACGCGTTTTGAGGTCTGCGACATCGAATTCGATATGCCAAAACCATCTTATACCATCGACACTCTTAAAAAATTGTCGCAGCTGCATCCCGATGCTGAATTCTATCTGATATGTGGAATGGATAACCTCACTGGTTTCTCCAAGTGGAAAAACGCTCAGGAAATATTGGATAATTATCATCTTCTGGTTTATCCAAGAAAAAACTACGAAGGCGGCGAACTCGTTAATCATAAATCGGTTAGTATCATCAACGCTCCTGAGATAGAAATCTCTTCAACATTTATAAGAAATGCCGTCGCTGAAAATAAAGACGTTCGTTACTTCATGCCAGAGAAGTCATATAAATATATGATTGACATGAATTTCTATAAATAATATATTCCCTTAAAACTTTATTGACAAATCGTTGTTTTCTGGTTAAAATCTAATAACATGAAAACAACAAGTCAAAGTTCAGAGCTCAGAGTTCAAAGTCAAAGTTCAGAGTTCAAAGCTCAAAGTCAAAAATTAGAATCTTTGCTTTTTCTCACCGATGAGCCTGACGAACACCTATTTATTAATATAGCGAATGCGATAGTGTCTTATGGCGAGCAGGCTTTGCCTTTGTTGATGGAAAAAAGAGATAGTGCGACAGATGTATTTCATAGAGAAAGACTGACTCATCTGATAAAAGTTATTGAACGTAAAAATGTCGTTGAGCAACTGAATACGTGGCACGACAAACGCGAGTCTGACTTGTTGGAGCCTTATTTCATATTGTCGAAATATATGTTTCCAGATGCGGATTGGACAGCCGTTGGTCTTCAGATGGTTATGATGATAGAACAGGTGGAGAAGGAGCTGAACTACAACCTGACGCCACTCGAACAAGTCAGGATTCTGAATCATATTATTTATGACATCAACAGATTTAAAGGTGATAAAGTTGCTGTCGGAAATAGTGATTATTATTATGTTAATAAACTTTTAGAGACACATGTAGGCAATCCGTTTTCGTTAGGAATGTTATATTGCATTGTTGCAGAACGTCTCGGACTTCCTATCTATCCTATTGTCTTGCCACATCATTTCGTTTTGGCATATTGTAAAAAAACAAGACATTTCCCACAGTTGGAAGATGTCCTGTTTTATATCAATCCATTTAATAATGGCATCGTTTTGACGAAGAGAGATATTAGGAATTATCTCAATCAGTTGAATGTCAAGTCTGAATTAAAATATTTTGAACCAACGAGAAATACTATGGTTATAAAGAACATCTTTTTTTAAAACTCAGAATCTCAAAAACTCAGAATCTCAAAAACTCAGAATCTCAAAAATTTTTGAAGTTTTGAGATTCTGAAGTTCTGAGTTTTAAAAATCAGTCAAGTTTCTCAAGGCATTCGGCGATGTTCTTTTCGATACGTTTCAAGATATCGTCAGATTCATCAGCTTTTTCGAATTTCTTGCCTGTGACTTTTTCGTAGAGTTCGATATAACGTTCTGAGATGCTGTTTACGATTTCTGGTGTCATCTCTGGAACTTGTTGACCTTCTTGTCCTTGGAATCCGTTAGCCATCAACCATTCACGTACGAATTCTTTTGAGAGTTGTTTTACAGGGAGACCTTTTTCGAAACATTCTTGATATTCGTCAGCGATGAAATAACGTGATGAGTCAGGAGTGTGGATTTCGTCCATGAGGTAGATTTGGTCACCTATCTTACCGAATTCGTATTTTGTGTCGACGAGGATAAGTCCGTGTTTAGCAGCTATCTCGCTTCCACGTTGGAATAATTTGTATGTGATTTCTTCTATTTGTTTGTAGTCTTCTTCGCTGATGAGACCTTGGCGGATGATTTCTTCGCGAGAGATGTCTTCGTCGTGACCTTCATCAGCTTTTGTTGTAGGAGTGATGATAGGTTTTTCGAAGCGTTGATGTTCTTTCATTCCGTCAGGAATTGCTACGCCGCAGATTTCGCGTTTGCCGCTTTTGTATGTACGCCATGAACTTCCGGTGAGGTAGCCGCGGATAATCATCTCTACTGGGAATGGTTTGCAGAGTTTGCCGACAGTAACCATTGGGTCTGGAGTAGCTATCTTCCAGTTAGGAACGATGTCTGTTGTCTCGTCTAAGAACAAAGCAGCGATTTGGTTCAAGACCTGTCCTTTATATGGAATTCCTTCAGGAAGAATAACGTCGAAAGCAGAGATACGATCGCTAGCGACCATCACAAGATATTTATCGTCAATGAAATAAACATCACGAACCTTGCCGTGATATACTTTAGTTTGACCTTTGAAATTAAAATCAGTTTTTGTTAAAGCTTTCATTTTTTATATTTTTTGAGTTAACTATTATGCATTATGCATTATGAATTATGAATTAAACTTAGCGTAAGCATTGATAATCGCAGTGACGAGTTTATGACGAACGACGTCTTTTTCGTCGAGGTGTATGAATTCTATTCCCTTGACGTTTTTCAGTACTTCCATTGCTTGTGGCAATCCTGAAGGCTGGTTTTTAGGTAAGTCGATTTGTGTTATGTCACCAGTAATCACGAACTTAGCTGAGCGTCCCATACGAGTGAGGAACATCTTGAGCTGCGATTGAGTAGCGTTTTGTGCTTCGTCGAGGATTACGAAAGCATTGTCGAGGGTGCGTCCGCGCATAAAAGCGAGAGGAGCTATTTCGATGATGCCTTCTTCCATGAAACCCTGAAGCTTAGCCTGTGGCAACATGTCACGCAATGCGTCATAAAGAGGCTGTAAATATGGGTCGAGTTTCTCTTTCAAGTCGCCGGGTAAGAAACCGAGGTTTTCTCCAGCTTCTACGGCAGGACGTGTCAAGATGATTCGGCGTACCTGCTTGTTCTTCAATGCTCTTACAGCTAATGCCACGGCAGTGTAAGTCTTGCCAGTACCAGCAGGACCGATGGCAAAGAGCATGTCGTTTTCTTCGCAAGCCTTCACCATGAGTTTTTGGTTGGCAGTCATAGCTTTGATTTGTAAGCCATTGCGACCATATACCAAGACATCGCTGTCGTTAAGGTTTTTTATGAAGTCAGACTCGCCAGCGCATAACATAACATCTTCTATGACCTTGGAACTGATGTTGCCATAGCGTTCAAGATGAAGCACCAATAAATTGAAACGATTGATGAAATAATCGACATCTTCATCTTTGCCAATAATCTTGACCAAGTCGCCGCGAGCAATGATTTTTATCTTTGGGAATAATGACTTTATCATTGTAAGATGCTGATCGTTAGCACCGTACAAGTCACTAGGATTTACGTTTTCTATTTGAACTATTTGTTCTGACATTATGACTTAATGTTGTTTTGAAAATATGTACAAATATAATATGAAACAAGATAAGAATGGTAAAAATTGTTAATAAAATTTTTTCGTTAATATATTTTTACTTTTTCTAAAAACGTATCTTTGTATTCGAATTTTCTAAATTTTTTTTAAGAAATCTTTATTTATATCACAATGGCTATTATCACATTAACAAGTGACTGGGGATTATCGGATTATTATGTTCCTGCTGTGAAAGGAGCAATATTTTCTGCATTACCAGATGTTAATGTGGTTGACATAACGCATAACATCGAGCCTTTTGATGTGCGTTCTGCAGCCTTCATTGTGAAGAATTGTTACAAGAATTTCCCTAAAGGTACGATTCATATCCTTGCTATCGACACTGAAGAGTCTGTAGCCAATCCGCACGTGGTGGTAAAGGTGAACGGTCATTATTTTGTTGGAACAGATAATTATATCTTCTCGCTTATCATCGACCAAGACCCGTATGAGGCTGTCATCATTGACGTTATGCAAGATACGGATTTCTTTACCTTCAGCACGAGAGACCGTTTCGTTAAAGTGGCAGTGATGCTTTACAAAAATGCTTCGCTGGAGGAAATAGGCACACCTTATATATTAAAGGAGAGAATAGAATTCAAGCCAACCTACGATAATAACTCCATCCATGGTTTGGTTAATTATATTGATTCATACGAAAATCTTGTCACTAACATCAGCCAGCCTTTGTTCGAGAAGGTGAGAGCAGGACGTAATTTTACGATAAAATTATGTAGCGGCATTTATAAAATCGATGCCATAAGAAAGAGCTATCAGGAAGTGCCTGAACCAGATATCCTTGCTCTGTTCGGTACGCATGGCTTCTTGGAGATTGCACTCAACCACGGAAGAGCTGCATCATTACTCGGCGCCGACCGTGACTCAGCAGTAGATATTTATTTTGAGTAATTATTTAAAATCTCAAAATATAAAAATCTCAAAACTTCAAAATCTCTGAGTTTTTGAATTTCTGAGTTTTTGAGTTTCAACTATTAATAGAAATTAACATCTTCTGTTAAAAAAATCGACAATTTTCATTTTTTTTGATAGTTGAGGAAAAATAATGCCTAAAACAAATATCAAGGCATTTTTTTCGTTGTATATTTGCAAGACAATAGAGTGGAAATTCAGAAATTCAAAATCTCAAAAACTCAAAATGATATGAAAAAAATACTTTTTATAGCTTTAGCTTTTGTTTTATCATCGTGTGTAAAGACAAAGACGTATAAAGATAAGTTGCAGGTTCATCATGAGAATCTGGAACTTCAGGAGATTGTTGTAAAGAAATATAATGATGCTTTATTTTCTATTGACACTGCTAATTTTGCTGAAGGATTGAAGTTGATAAAAGATGACTATCAGGTGTTTCTTGGCGGTGACCTCGACAATGTGGAGGCTGTTGAATACCTCAAAGCTTTTGCTACAGATACCTTCTGTATAAGACTTAATGATATGGTGCAGAAGAAATTCTCTGACGATAGAGAATTGATTAAAGACATAAAGTCTGTCTATCAGCGACTGAATTATTATTATCCAGGCATTGAGATTCCGGAGATATATTTTTATGTGTCGGGTGTCGACTATTCAATACCTTCTGTTATGATACAACCAGGCTCTGTCTTGGTAAGTATGGATTATTATCTAGGCAATGAAGATAAAATTTACGATTATATAGGTATGCCTCGTTATCGTTCATTACGTTGTCAGCCGGCTTATATCACACGCGACATAGCACAGATGTTCTATGATAATTATTTCGCACTTTCTGCTCCAAAGAAAGATGTGCTGTCGGAGATGATAAATGTAGGTAAACAGTTGTATTTCATAGAAGCCATGAATCCAGCCTTGCCTGACTCGGTCTTGTTAGGATATTCTTCGCGACAGACACAGTGGGCTTATCAATATGAAGGTGATGTATGGGCTTCATTAGTTGGAAACGATATGCTTTATACTAATGATATAATGACTTTCCGCAGTCTCTTTGGTGATGCACCTTTCACGCAGATGTTTTCTAATGAATCACCAGGACGACTCGGAGAATTCATAGGACTACAAATCATACGGTCATACATGACACATAATGATATAAGCCTACAAGACTTGTTGAGAAATAACGACGTTCAGCAGATATTTCAAAACTCGCAATATAAACCTTTGAGGAACTAAGGAACTGAGGAACTGAGGACTTGAGGAAACCCTCATACCTTTAGCCCTTAGCCTTTAGCCTTTAACCTTTAACCTTTAACCCTCATACCCTTAAATCCTCAAATCCTTAAATCCTTAAACCTTGATTCAAAAAAATAAAACCAAAAATTATGTTAGTAAAAACCTTTGGAAGTGCCTTGAATGGCATTGAAGCTATCACTGTAACTATTGAAGTTAACATCGACAGAGGAGTGCAGTTTTTCCTTGTCGGTTTGCCTGACAGTGCTGTCAAGGAGAGCCAGCAGAGGATAGAAGCAGCTCTCTGTAACAATAATCTCAAATATCCCAAAAAGAAAATCACTATCAATATGGCACCTGCCGACATCCGAAAGGAAGGCTCGTCATACGATCTGCCTATCGCCATAGCAATCTTGGCAGCGTCGGAGCAGGTCAGCGTGGAGATGTTAGACCAATACGTCATCATGGGAGAGCTGTCTCTTGATGGTAGTCTCAACCCAATACGAGGTGTCTTGCCTATAGCCATACGTGCCATGCAAGATGGTTTTAAAGGAATCATACTGCCGATGGCTAATGCTAAAGAAGCGGCGGTTGTCGAGACTATGGATGTTTATGGCGTCAATAATATCATGGAGGTTATTTCTTTTCTCAACGGGGCTTCCGACATGAAACCTGTGGAGATTCCCAAATATGAAGAAGACAGCGATGATATGTATGCCTTCGACTTCAGCGACGTGCGTGGTCAGGAGAATATAAAAAGAGCTCTTGAAGTATCGGCTGCTGGCTCTCATAACGTAATCCTTATCGGCAGTCCTGGCAGCGGCAAGACGATGCTGGCGAAACGTATGCCGACTATTATGCCTCCGATGACACTGAAGGAAGCTCTCGAAACGACGAAGATACATTCTGTGGTCGGACTCGTTGGCGATGGTCTCTCGCTCCTGAAAGCACGTCCTTTCCGAAGTCCGCATCATACCACCTCGTATGTGGGTTTGGTAGGCGGTGGTGCATATCCTCAGCCTGGTGAGATATCTCTGGCGCATAATGGGGTGCTCTTCCTCGATGAGCTTCCTGAGTTTAAACGTAACGTCTTGGAGGTGCTGCGACAGCCTATGGAAGACAGACTCGTCACCATAGCAAGGGCGAAACAGACGATAGAGTTTCCGGCTAACTTCATGCTGGTGGCTGCCATGAATCCATGTCCCTGCGGATATTATAACCATCCTACACAGGAGTGTACGTGTCAGCCAGGTACAGTAGAGAAATATCTTAATAGAATATCGGGACCATTGCTCGACAGAATAGACCTTCATGTTGAGGTGGTACCAGTGCCTTTTGAAGAGCTGGCAAAGAAAAATGCAGGGGAGAGGAGCAGCGAAGTACGAGCGCGAGTGACACGAGCGCGTAAGATACAGACAGAACGCTTTGCCGATATTCCCAACATACATTCTAATGCCCAGATGACATCGAAGCTGATACAGAAATATTGTTCCCTCGATGAGCAATGTACTCAGCTGCTGAAAAATGCCATGGACAGACTTAATCTGTCGGCACGTGCATACGATAGAATACTTAAAGTTTCGAGGACTATCGCCGACCTCGCAGCATCGGATGATATCAAAGCGGAACATCTGGCTGAAGCTATACAATACAGAAGCTTGGATAGAGAGACGTGGGGGAAGTAGGAACTTAGGAATTGAGGAATTGAGGAATTGAGGAACTGAGGAGTTGAGGGCGGTAGAGACGCGTCGACGTTACCTTGAAAATAAACACACGTTGACATGTCTATGCTTTAAGTCGCCGAGTCACCAAGTCACCAAGTCACCGAGTCACCAAGTCACTGAGTCTATGATTCAATGAGTCGGTTCTTCGCCATTAGTCATTCACCCTTAGCCCTTCGCCATTAGTCATTCACCCTTAGCCCTTAGCCATTAGTCATTTACCATTAGCCCTTAGCCCTTAGCCTTTAGTCAAAGTTCTTCGTTCAACAACCTTATAGTTCAAAAACAGTTTGTTAAAGTATTTTAAGAAAAGATGTTAACAAATCATCTTAATTTGTAAAATATTGATAATGTTAATGATTATTAACCAAAAATATTTGGAAACCAACATTGAAGATATTAGTTTTGCAGTGTGAAACCTATAATAGAATTCCAAACTATCTTAAATTAATGTTAAAGAGAACCTAAAATTAAAAATTATGAAAGCGAAATTAACAAAGAAGTCAGTCGCCTTATTTGAAAACATCAAGAAAATCGATGAGCAAGGAAGAGAATATTGGTCATCGAGAGAATTAGCAAAGATTTTGGAATATAAAGACTATCGTAATTTTTTGACTGTCATCAATAAAGCAAAAGAGTCTTGTAGCAATAGCAATGTCACGATAGATGACCATTTCGTTGATGTCACCGATATGGTTTTCATCGGTTCTGGAGCTACAAGAACGATAGAAACAATTCGTCTATCACGCTATGCCTGTTACCTTACTGTCCAAAATGCAGATCCAAGCAAGACCATTGTAGCTCAGGCTCAGACGTATTTTGCCATTCAGACCAGAATTGCGGAAGTCAAGCAAATGGAAGAATACAATCGGCTTTCATCAGAAGATGAGAAACGACTGTTTCTGCGGAACGAAGTGACAAAACATAATCTATTGCTTGCTGATGCCGCAAAAGTGGCTGGCGTAATAAAGCCATACGATTATGCTGTATTTCAGAATTATGGATATAAAGGATTATACGGTGGTCTCGGTGCAAAGGAAATACATTTCCGTAAAGGCTTGAAGAAAAACCAAAAGATTCTCGACCACATGGGAAGCACTGAATTGGCAGCGAATCTGTTTCGTACGACTCAAACAGAAGAAAAATTAAGAAGAGAGAATATAAAAGGTAAGGCAAAAGCCAATCAAACGCATTACGATGTGGGAAAGAAAGTACGGCAAACCATTGAAGATCTCGGCGGAACTATGCCTGAAGACTTACCAACAGCAGAGAGTATTAAAACCATCGAAGCAAAACAACAAAAAGAAATAAAGGAGTAAGATGACAAGTCACCGAGACACCAAGTCACCGAGACACCGAGACACTGAGTTTCTGAGTTTCTGAGTCAATGAGTCACAAAGTCGCAGAGTCACAGAGAAACTTTGAGTCTTTGCGTCTTTGAGTCACCGAGACACCAAGTCACCGAGTCGCCGAGTTACTGAGTCAATGAGTTGCTGAGTCAATGAGTTGCTGAGTCAATGAGTCCATAAGTCAGAGTTCAGAGTCAAGGTTCAGAGTTCAACAGCCAATAGCCTTAGTTCAAAATAAACATTAACAATAGTTAAAAAATGTTAATTTTGAAAGAGTTAAGCTAATTGTACTTATATTTGCATCATCAGAACCTAAAACAGATTTTTATGAGTGATATACAAATGTATGGTGATGCCGTAAAGGTAATAAAGGAAGCTATATTGCGAAGTCAATACCGTGCAGCTTCTTGTGTTAATAAAGAACAACTGTCTTTATATTATGGAATTGGAAGATACGTTTCGGAAAATTCCCGTGTTGGTTTTTGGGGTAAAAGTGCTATAGAAACAATCAGCCAGCAATTGCAGAAAGAATTGCCTGGCTTGAGAGGTTTTTCTCCAAGTAACATAAAAAACATGCGTCAGTTTTACGAGGAATGGTATCCGATTATAAATCGCCAGCCGTCGGCTGGCGATTTGAAAACGCAGACTGTGACTGGCGACATTAAAATAGATGAAAGTTTGTTATTGAAAGCAACTGACAAATCAGAAATCCTGGGGTTTGAATGGTCGAATTTTTTCGCTATAAGCTTTAGCCATCATATGGAAATCATATCTAAAGCAAAAACACTTGAAGCACGCTTGTTCTATATTTATGAATCCGCGATACGATTCTGGAATAAATACACATTAAGAGATTATCTCAATACGGACCTATATAGTCGCAGAGGGATGCTTCCGAATAATTTTACATCTTCAATGCCAGATGCGAAGCAAGCATTGAAGGCTGTAAATACATTTAAGGATGAGTATTTGTTGGATTTTATTAACATAGAGGAACTTGCTGAACCAGATGAAGATTTTCATGAGCGTGTTCTGGAGAAAGCTATTGTTAATAATGTGAAAAAATTTATGATGACATTAGGCCAGGATTTTATATTTGTAGGTAATCAATATAGAGTCATGGTGGCAGGAGAGGAATTGTTTGTGGACTTGTTGTTTTTTAATAGGGAGCTTAATTCACTAGTCGCAGTGGAACTGAAGTCAGGAAAATTTCGATCTTCGTATTTAGGACAGCTTAGCACATATTTGTCAGCTCTTGACGTTTATGTAAAAAAGCCTCATGAAAATCCTTCTGTTGGAATATTACTATGTAGAGATGTAAACAATTCGTTTGTGGAGTTTGCAATTCGAGACTATGACAAACCAATGGGTGTTGCTGTTTATAGAACAAACAAAGATATACCAGAAAAATTTCGTAATGCTCTTCCAAATATTGATGAACTTAGAAAGTTGTTGTAAATGAGTTTTTTTAAAGTCGCAGAGTCACAGAGTCACAAAGTCGCAGAGAAACTTTGAGTCTTTGAGTCTTTGCGTCTTTGAGTCAATAAGTCAGAGTTCAGAGTTCAGAGTCAAAGTTCAGAGTTCAAAGTTCAAAAAAAAAGCGCTACTTCTCAGCAGCGCCTTCTTCAATTTTCAATTTTCAATTTTCAACTTTCAATTCGATTTTTTACGTCTTGCGTAAAGAACCGCCATGCCTCCGAGGAGTAATAATCCTGAGCCGAGTGGTGCTGATGGCTCAGCGGAGAAGTCATAAATAACACCATGTTGTCCTGGCAAACCTGGCATGGTCTGTCCCCATTCTTCAGTCCTGTCTCTGTATTCAGAGTAGTTGCTGTTGAAGAAACCGTCATTCTGTGCATTCGCGCCTATCGCTGCGAATAATGCTATTGCTAATATTATCTTTTTCATATTTTTCCTTTTTTGAGTTGAGAGTTGAGAGTTTAGAGTTTAGAGCAGTTGTAAGTTTATCTTCAAACTACTCTACACTCTACACTTTACACTCTACACTATTTTATAAAATTATCTTTTGAACCTTAACACCTTCTTCGTTAACAACTCTAACAACGTATGATGCGTCGTTGAATTCACTTACGTTGATTCTGTTGTTGCCGTTTGCATGTTCGTTGCTGTAAACTACGCGACCTAACATGTCAACGATTTGTACTGAACCTTCGATTGAGAGAATGAGCTCTTCACCTGATTGGTATACGAATTGGCTTTGTGCTTCGAGCTGTGAGCCTTGAGCCAATCTGATGACGAAGCGATTTGCATTGTCTTCGTTTGATGCGATGAAGCTGTATTCGTCTTCAACTAACATGTTTGTCTCAATGCCTGTGAAGCGGTCAACTAAAGTAACTGTTTCGAACTCGCCGTTGACGTCTAAGCTGATTGTGTAGCTGCCCATTTCTTTAGCGTCGAAGTTAAGAGATACTTCTGTAGTGTTTTTGTCGTAACCTAAGATGCTATAGCGTTTGTTGTTGTTCATGACATAAACCTCAGCGATATTAGGATTCATATTGTCGAGTTTAGAGAAACCGACTTCTTCTTTTCCTGAGAATTTGACGATTGCGTTGTTGCTGCCTTCTTTGCTTGAAGCGATGACATTGATATAATCTGTATTATCTGTGCTTCTTGTTCTGCGTGTTCCGTATGAAATTGTTGGATTTTCAGCTATAGCCTCAACGAAGAAACCGTCACCGACAGGAACGATGCCTTTGTCGATAGAAATCACATAACCGCCTGTTGATGGATCAACGGTAGCGAAGCCGTCATAAACACCTTTAACATTGACATTTTCCCAATCTATATCGAATGAGAATGGGTTGCCGATGAGGTGGAAGTTGGCAAGCATTTTATCTTCTTCGTATGACAGTTCTTTAGAGAATGTTGATGCGTTATTGAGGATGCCTGCGAATTTTACAGATGTTGTGAATTCGTATGAAGCGAGGTAAGCGCATGCTTGTTGGAATGTTGTTTCAAATTCTCCTACATGACCTTTGTAGTTGACCCATTCTGCACCTTCTTTTGTGCCGTCATATTTGAACAAGTCGTAGTCGTAATATTCTGGGTCGAAGTCTGAGATGTTTATGTCTTTAATAGGAGAGGAGATGAATTGCCAGCCTTCTGCATGTGATTCATCCCATGATGTTGGAGCATAGACTGTCATCTTGAATGTTGCAGCGACATTGTCGTTGTTTTGGAACACTTGTGCGCCATCGTTGATGATGAATGCCTCGGCATCTTCATTGACGAAATTACCGCTCACAGTAAGAGTAGAATTTTTCTCCATTGTCAATGATGCATCTTCTTTAACATATAAATGCTTTGCTACAGCATCTGTATTGATAGTAGCGGCAGCGTTTACGATAGCTAAGTCATTCTCTGTTGGAACAACGCCCTTGCTCCAGTTCTCAGCTACATTCCATTCTCCTTCTGTGATAAAGGTGTTGCCTTTGACAACCTCATTTGACCAGGTGATGATAGAAGGATTAGATGTTGCCGCTATTGGTTTTGCAACGACTACATTGTCTATACCTGAACATGGACTGTAATATCTATTTGTTACAAATGCAATGTAGATTTCCTGTCCATTATAAGCTTCCAAAGGTAATTGAATGTTCTTCCATGTTAACTGAGAAGCTTTTGTTGACCACAAATCTGTCCAAGGACCGTTGGCTGATTGAGAAATTTTTACAGATAATGTATTGACGTATGTATTACCATATGTTGGGTTTCCTCCATTGTAATAGTCGGGGGTAATATATTCAAACGACAACACTGAATTTTCATCAGATACAGCAATCTGAGGTGTTATCATATAGAAAAGCCATGTTTCGGAAGTAGGTGTTCCAACTTTATTTGAATTACTATATGCAGCATAAGAGCCACTTGATGGATTATAGCCTTGACATGTATTTGAAACATCCCAATTATATTCACTATACGACGAATTTGTGTATGTAGTCCATCCTGTTGGCATAGCACCGCCTTCAAAACCTTCTTCAAAATAAGGTTCTAAACTTGTCTCTCCTTCGTAATAGACTTCAACGCCATATTGATATAAGCCGTCTTCCAATTCTGACATATCGTCTTGATATGACTCGCTTTTAATATTAGAAGCTACCAAAACAGCGTCTTCTGAAGTCTTTTCTTTTCTGTATAAGCTATAACTGTCGATTCCTTCTGGAGATTTAGCCTTATAGAATGTGATATTGTCAACATAATATGTATCCTCGCCAGAATTTCCTGAACCATCTTTTTTATAAGACCATTTGAATGTATGGTAGCCTTTAGTTACTGGATATTCTGCGTATGTCCAATCTACCTCTCCTGAAATCAAGTTCATCTGAACACCATCTATATAGAAAAATCCTTTATCCCAACTTGTCTCAGATGATATCTTATGATAGAAACTCATCACGAGATTATCCGCAGGGACATTAACCATTATGCTAATATCAGAGACAATGTTGGCAACGTCTTTGCCACCTGACTTCATACTATATGAGCCGTCATATTTTTTTTGCTCTGTGATTGTCCATGGATGATATTCGAGATTTGTTGTCCATGCGTTTCCTAATTCTCCAGATTCAAAGTTCTCTGTCTCAGATTTTGTTTCAGACCATGCCCAATCAACATACACTATATCCACATCGCTTTCTGCGTTAACAGTTGCTATAGGTGCATAAGTGTATTGCATATTTACATTTACTGTTTTGGTCTTATCATATTCAACAGCGACTTCTTCTGTGTAAACTTTGTATTCATCTTTTGTCACTGTCACTGTATAATTACCTGCAGGCATGTCTTCTCCGAAAGTGCCGTCTTCTGCAGTGACATAGCTGTAGCTTACTTCTGTTCCGAAGTCATTTGCTCCAACAACACTTACTGTAGCTTCTGACAATGGAGTGACGCCGTCGTAATCATAAACGACACCTGCCATTGAGCCGTTGCCTGAAACTTTTATAGTAACAGCCTTGCTGTCTTTTGACTCTGTATATTGACCATCAATCTCATAAACAGCTCTGACCACTACAACATATCCGTGATTCATGTTGTATGATAAAGTAGCCAAGTCGTATGAAGTCTTTTCTGGAGAAATGATATAATTGTTAACTTTGGTAACATATTTTTCCCCGTTGATTATTGTTCCATCAGTGAAATAGACATTATATCCGTAAAGGTATTCATTGTTTTCTATGGCATTCCATGAGATTGTTGTATAATCGCCGATGAAAAGCTCTTCCTTAGAAGCTGCTACATTCTTAGGAGCTGAAATGCTTGGGCCAGAACCTGCTGCATTAATTTCTATTTGAAGTACGTTTACAAAATTTAATTTGCTAGGTGATAAACTAGTAATAGTTTCATAATTCAATGGTTTCCCATCTCTACGAATTTGCAATGTTCTATTGTTAGCTTCGTATGTGGAGAAATAATAGCTGCTATTATATGAACCAGAGTTATCTTGTACACATAACAATATATTTCCTCCTTCATAATTGAATTCATTGTCGAGTTCTATTTCTAACCACGACATATTTGTTGTAGTGGTTATATCTCCATTAAATACTATATCAGATTCTGTAACTTCAACTAAGTCTTTATTAGAATCAAATGTTTCTTTATCTGTATTTAACATATATATAGTTAAATTACGTGTATAAGTGTTAGCACTTTCCTGATTGAATGCTATCTTTGTGATAGTTCCAGCACCTGTGCCAATCTCAGAAGCAGTATAAATCTGCTGTGTAAAAGAATAGTCATATAAACAATCGGTAGGAAGCAGATTCGTTTTATTCGACCTTTCTCCAATTGTAATTGTTTCTTGCGCCTTCACTGTTCCGAACAGTCCTAATAGGCACGTCATCATTAAAAGAATAAATTTTTTCTTCATAAGCATTGTATTAAGTTAGATTTTGTTTTGTTTTTTAAAGCGCAAAGGTAATATTTTTTTTTAATTAGGAATTAGGAGTTTCTGAGTTTCTGAGTTTCTGAGTTTCTGAGTTTCTGAGATTCTGAGTTCCTATGGAAATATATTATCTTAGCAACTTAGTAACTTAGTAACTCAGCAACTTAAAAAAAGGCGCTACTTCTCAGCAGCGCCTTCTTCAATTTTCAATTTTCAATTTTCAACTTTCAATTCGATTTTTTACGTCTTGCGTAAAGAACCGCCATGCCTCCGAGGAGTAACAAGCCTGAGCCGAGTGGTGCGCTTTGGTCACCATCCATGCCGTGGCCTATCATAGCTGGCATTGAACCCCATGATTCGTTTGATCTTTGTTCTTCAACATTGTTGTATTTGAAGAAACCATCGCTTTGTGCATTTGCACTAACAGCTGCGAATAATGCTATAGCTAATATTATCTTTTTCATTTTTTATCTTTTTTAAAGTTTAGAGTTTATAGTTAATAGTTTATAGTAGTTTTAAAGTTTAGAGTTTAGAGTTTCCAATAAACTTTCAAACTTATCAACTATCAACTACCAACTACTATTAACTATAAACTATCAACTATTAACTAATTAATAAATAACCACTTTTTGAACCTTAACACCTTCTTCGTTAACTACTCTTACAACGTATGATGCGTTGTTGAATTCGCTTACGTTGATTCTGTTGTATGCGTCAGAATGTTCGTTGCTGTAAACAACGCGACCTAACATGTCAACGATTTGTACTGAACCTTCGATGCTGAGGATGAGCTCTTCACCGCTTTGGTATACGAATTGGCTGTTAGCTGTTGGCTCTTGGCCGTTGGCTAATCTGATAACGAAACGGTTTACGTTGTCGTTGCCTGTAGCTGTGAATGTGTATTCATCTTCGAGGAGCATGTTTGTCTCAACGCCTGTGAAACGGTCAACTAAAGTAACTGTTTCGAATTCACCGTTGACGTCTAAGCTGATTGTGTAGTTGCCCATTTCTTTAGCGTCGAAGTTGAGAGCTACTTCAGTAGTGTTTTCGTCAACGTTAGCGATACCGTAGTTCTTGCCGTTTTCTGAAACGTAAACTGTAGCGATAGCATCGTTGAAGTTTTGTAACTTGTTGAAGCCTTGAGCTTGACCAGCGAAGTTAACGACAACGTTGTCTTTACCAGCTTTGCCAGAAGCGATAACATTGATGCTGTTAGCTTTTTCTTGTGAGCTTCTTGCGTTATGTGTATATGAGAATGATGCACCATCTTCGATAGCTTGTACGAAGAAACCGTTACCTACAGGGACTGTTGTTTGTGTGTAGTCGTAACCACCTTCGCTTGTTACAACTGCAATACCATTAACCATGTTATAGAATGAAGCATTGTTTATGTCCATATCGAATGAGAATGGGTTGCCGAGGAGGTGGAAGTTAGCGAGGTTGTCGCCATTATTAGCAGCATTGTAGCTGAATTCTTCGTTGAATGATGTAGCGTTGTTGAGAACACCAGTGAATGTTGCTGTTGTTTCTGCTTGGTATGAAGCGAGGTAAGCACGGCCGTTTACGAATTCTGTTTCGAATGTACCATCACTTGCGCCACCCGCGTTTGTCAATCTCAAATTGTCAATTGACATAGCATTGTATCCATTATAAGCTGAAGTAGTTGTTATTATAATATAGACTTCTTTTCCAGCATATTCATCTAATGTAATATAACGTTCACCTTGCCACTGCCAGTTAGATGTACCTATTGTAGCATTTAATTTTTCAGCCATATCATCTATACTGCCTGTTTCAGAAACTGCTACAACTATATTTTGATCATAAGAAAATCCAGCTTTAGCTGTGAAGTGGAATTTAGAACCTTTTTCTACCAATACTTTAGGAGACATGACATAGCTTGTACCTGAATTTGATGAAGTCAAGCAGTATGTTCCATCGATACCGCCAGTGCTGTTAGTCCATTTGTTTGTTGCATCAAGGTTTGTCCAACCGCATAATGTGCCGTCGTTGAAGTTGTGTTCAAATGTATCGCCAACGCGTTTGTGGCTTTCGTAGTTAACCCATTCTGCGCCTTCTTTTGTTCCGTCGTATTTGTACAAGTCGAAGTCGTTGTTTTCACCGCTTGTTTCAAATGCTGATGTCTTAGCATTCAATAATGGTGATGCGATGAATTGCCAGCCGTCTTTTTGTTCTGCACCCCAGCCATTTTGTGGGTTTACGATATTCATATTGAATGTAGCTGCTACATTGCTGTTTGCTTGGATAATCTGTGCGCCGTCTTCCATAACGAGAGCTGCTGCATTAGTATTGCTGATGCCGTTTGTTACGTTGAGAACAACACCTGACTTAACTGTTAATGTTGCATCCTTTGCAATTCTTATTGAACCTACAGTTACATCTTCTGTGATTGTAGCATTACCGTTGATAGTGACTTTGTCTGTTGATGTAGGAACTGTATTCCAGTTAGCTGCTGTATTCCAGTTGCCTTCGCCTGTGAATGTGATACCACCTTTTTCTACTGGAGCTGACCAGTTGATTCTTGATTCTTCTTTTGTTGTGCCAGTTACCACGACATTATCTATGTATGTGTTGGCATATTGTGATGTATAACAATCAAATGATATTTGGATTTTCTTACCTACATAATTATTCAAAGTCACCTCACATGGAGTATATGTTCGTACATTTGTACTAATCGTTTGAACTGTTGTCCAATAAGATTCACCTTCAGCCTTTACTTTTACGTACAAAGTATTATTGCCATAGCTAGAACTATGTGGATAATTCATATAATCAAATTTTAATGATGATACGCTTGTTTCTCTCAAATCTATTACAGAAGTAGACAAGCTCACGGTATAACCTGTATAGCTACCATAACAATAAGTAGCATTACTACTGAAAGACCAATATCTATAAGCATAACT
Source organism: Bacteroidales bacterium (assembly GCA_045648285.1). GTDB lineage: Bacteria > Bacteroidota > Bacteroidia > Bacteroidales > F082 > Limimorpha. The sequence continues at coordinate 22,111 of JAZRNQ010000184.1, forward strand.
ATAATAAGTTCCAGGATTATTCCATCCACTAGGCAAACTATTGTTGTCAAAACCTTCTCTCATAAGCTCAGCAGGACTATCTACCATCGCGCTAACACCGTATTCATATTCTCCGTCAGCTAATGTTTCCCATTCAGCATCTTGGTATTCTTCTGCTTTAACTTCTGTTGCAAGTGATTTGACAAGGCCTTCGCTGTCTCTTCTATATACATTGTATGATGCGTATTCTGCATCCCAGCTTGCACGGCCTTCTTCTGCACTGACTGCAAATGGAGCTGAAGGATTTGATTCTAATGAGAAGCTAATTTCAGTTTCTCTATTAGTAGCCACTTCAACACCTGGATTAGTAATAGCTTGGTAGTCTAATTTTGATGCTGTGAGGCTATAAGTTCCAACCAAAACATTTTCAAAAGAATATTCTCCGTCTTCGTCTGTTGTAACAGTGTATTCTGCAGCTTTGCCGAATTCATCTGTGCCTGTAACTGTAACTGTAACACCGTCGATACCCTTGTTGTTAGCAGCGTCTGTAATAGTACCGTATATTTCGCCATAGCCTGTAACTTTAATTGTTTGTTCAGCTGATGAATTTGATTCGTATGTGCCACCTTCTATTTCATAAACAGCTGTAACATAAACTACATGGCCGTTTAATGAATAATCCATATTTGACAATTCGTATGAATTTGTAGTTACGAGTTCGTTGCCGTTATGTTTAATACCATTGCCTTCGCCATTTGCTTTAACGTAAACATTATATCCTTTTACGCCAGTAATAGCATCCCATGTAATTGTTACATTGTTAGCATTAGGATAGATTTCATTGCTTGAAGCTGTTACATTTTGAGGGATGTCTAATGGTGTAACGAATGAGTAGACTTCACCTTTAGTTTCACCTATGCTATTCTTAGCGATTACTTGCCAGTAGTATTTTGTATTGTTTGACAAACCTGTTGTTTGGAATGATGTTGCTGTAATGTCTTCAGCTACTTTAGTTGTTCCCAAATATACGTCATAGCTTGAAGCATATTTTGCGCTTTCCCATGACAACTCAGGATTTGTTTCTTCAACTATTGTGTTGTTTTCTGGAGCTGTGTAAGCGAATTGTTCAGGAGCAGGGAGAGAAGCTGTTGAGAGGTTGAGAGTGAAGTCACCATCAGCTGCAGCAACGAGGTAATAAGTACCAGCAGGATATTGAACGCCGTCTATTTGATTTTCGCCAGCTCTTGATTTAGCAGAACCGTCTGTGAGTTGGATGTTATCTATATAAGCATAATTATCTTCTCCAACCAATTTAAAACCAATACAATATTCACCCTCTTTATTCAATGAAACAGGACCTGATGAATATGTATAACCATTATTTGAGGAAGTATATCCATCTCCAATTAATATAATATTGCCGTTATTATCTTTTACACCAACTATTACTTTGGTTAACATATTATAAGTACAATAGTCAAAAGAAAGTTTTGAGTTTTGATTTAAAACGTACGATTGTGTCGTAAATATCCATTTTTCAGATTTATTAGTGTACATTCGATATGTAGAACTTGTATAGTACCAATTACCATCATGAGTAAAATAATTCATATCATCGCTTGTATCAAAAGTATAAGGTCCAAATGTTGTTGGGCCTGTTGGACCGTTTTGTACACCGGTGTTATTATTATCTGAAGAAGGGCCATTGCCTTGTAAATCTTCTGCTTTGTAGATAGCTGCTATAGCGTTTGTACCGTTTACGTTGGCTGTAACAACAGCATCATTTGCTAAAGTAAATTTATAAACAGCGTCATTTAAGTTGCCGTCTTCTGCTTCACCTGGGAGGATGTAGTCGTCTTTCATGCCTGTTGCTTGGGCAGTAAAGCTATTATTAGCATCGAAATTTACTGTTATAGGATTTTCATAAACATCGCCATTAGCTGGAGTGTAAGCTGTTGCTCTTACTTCAACAGTAGCAGGGTCTTCACTTCCTTCGTATGTAACGAAAAGAGTAGCTGTGTACTCTTTGTCTTCGCCATTTTCAACATCGCAAGTTAATTCGAATTCAATATTATTTGCTGATAAATCGATGTTTTCTGGTAATTTAAAGAAATCGTTATCGATTGAGATGCCTGTTATTTTTGTATTTTTAGCTTCAATTGTAACAGGAACTTTAGCTTCGCCTTTTTCTGTCCAGTAGTTGCCAAGTCTTACTTTGCCAAAATCAATAAATTCTGGAGAGATAGTAACGGAAGGTTCTGCTGGAACTGAAGATTCAAAAGTAAATTGAATTTGATTAACTTTTTTATCCATACCAACTTGGTACGATGCAGCTTGTTGATTATTTCCTTGAATATTACTAGGATCAAAAGCGGCATTATCAGTAAATTTATACAATGACCTATTCTCTCCTGAATCAAATAT
>JAZRNQ010000185.1:0-11256 GCA_045648285.1 Bacteroidales bacterium
CCTTCGAAGACGAGATATGCTCTGTCGGTGATTGATAGTGTCTCGTTGGCGTTATGGTCGGTGATGAGCACTCCTATGTTTTTGTTTTTCAGCTTAGCCACTATGCGTTGGATGTCTTCCACAGCGATAGGGTCGACGCCAGCGAAAGGCTCATCGAGGAGAATGAACTTAGGGTCGACGGCCAAAGCACGTGCTATCTCTGTCCTGCGTCGTTCTCCACCTGATAGTTGTATACCTTTGCTCTTTCTAATATGTTGCAGACTGAATTCGTTTAGCAGCTCCTCGAGTTTCTCTCTCTGTTGTTCTTTCGTCATGCCTTCTTTGAACTGCATCACTGAGGCTATATTGTCTTCCACGCTGAGCTGACGGAATACCGACGCTTCTTGTGCCAGATATCCAATCCCGAGCTGAGCTCTCTTATACATAGGAAACTTGGTGATGTCTTCATCATCGAGATAGACATGGCCAGAAAAAGGCTTGATGAGACCAACGGTCATATAAAAAGTGGTAGTCTTTCCCGCGCCATTAGGACCAAGCAGACCTACTATCTCACCTTGTTTAACCTCAACGCTCACGCCCTTTACCACAGTGCGGTTATTATATTTCTTTACTAAATTATCAGTTCTTAATATCATTTTTTAAAGTTTATAGTTTAAAGTTCATAGTTCATAGTCAGTGTCATAGTCAGTGTCAGTGTTCAAAGTTCAACAGCTAAATTATCCCTTCCTTAATAATATCATGTATATGAATCATCCCGACGTAGTTGCCGTTTTCCATCACTGGCAGCTGTGTTATTGACTTCTGTCGCATCAGTTCCAGAGCGTTGACGACGAGGTCGTTTTTCTCTATTGTCTTAGGGTTTTTCGTCATGATGTCTTTTGCTTTCACCTCTTCTATATTAGGATGTTTCATGAGCATTCTTCTGAGGTCGCCGTCGGTGATGATGCCGATGAGTTTGTCGTCGCGCATCACTGCTGTGGCTCCGAGTATCTTCTCTGTTATCTCTAGTATCACCTTTGTCATGACATCGTCTTCTGTCACTTGTGGTCTTGCATTTTTTACACAGAGGTCACCTACGCGGAGGTAGAGGCGTTTTCCGAGAGAGCCTCCTGGGTGGAACTTGGCGAAGTCTTGTGCGCTGAAGCCGCGGCATTTCAACAGAGCTATTGCCAGAGCGTCGCCCATGACGAGCTGTGCCGTGGTGCTGGCAGTAGGGGCGAGGTTGTTTGGACAAGCCTCGTGAGGCACCGTGGTGTCGAGGACGTAGTCGGCTTCTTTAGCGAGGAAAGACTCGGTATTGCCTACTATGGCGACGAGCTTGTTTTTCCTAATCTTTATTAGAGGTGTCAGCACTTTAATCTCAGGAGTCTCGCCGCTTTTGGAGATAATTATCACCACATCTTCGTCTCGTATTATGCCTAAGTCGCCGTGGATAGCATCGGCGGCGTGCATGAAAACAGCCGTCGTTCCAGTGGAATTCAAGGTTGCGACTATCTTTTGTGCGATATTTGCACTCTTTCCAATACCAGAAACAATCACATTGCCCTTAGAATTCAATATTAATTCTACTACTTTTGCGAAATTATCTGTTAAAAGTTCTTTGAGACCTAATATTGAATTAGCTTCTGTATCAATGACTTGAATTGCGATATCCTTGATGCTTTCCATAATTTTAAAAAAATATTATTTTTTTCTTGCTTCTTTAAAATTAAAAATCATAACTTTGTCAAAGAGACGAATAAATATATTTTACTTTAGACAATACTTTGCAAATATAAACAAATTTCATTGAAAAGAATATGGCAAAAATTGATGAAAAAAGTTTGCACGAATTATTAAAGAATGTTTTTGGTTTCGAGCAATTCAAAGGTAATCAAAAAGCTATTATAAAAAGTATATTGGCGGGCAATAACACCTTTGTCCTTATGCCAACAGGCGGCGGCAAGTCGCTATGTTATCAGTTGCCTGCATTGATTAGTGAAGGCACTACTATCGTCGTTTCACCTTTAATAGCATTGATGAAGAATCAGGTTGACATGATTCGTAACTTCGGCGCTGACTCTGGCATCGCTCACGTCATGAATTCATCATTGACAAAGACTGAGCTGAACCAGGTGAAAGAAGACCTCTCTAGCGGCAAGACAAAATTGTTGTATGTGGCTCCTGAGTCTCTCACCAAAGAGGAAACCGTCGAGTTCTTGCGCGGTCTGAAGATTTCGTTCTTCGCCATCGACGAGGCTCACTGTATCTCAGAATGGGGTCATGACTTCCGCCCTGAATACAGACGTTTGAGACCTATTATAAATGCTATAGGACCAGAATTGCCAGTCATAGCTCTCACTGCAACAGCAACAGTGAAAGTTCAAAAGGATATAATGAAAAACCTCGATATCCTCGACGCAAAAGTGTTTAAGTCATCTTTCGACAGGTCTAACCTCTATTATGAGGTGCGTCCTAAGACCAAAGATGTCGTCAAGGATATCATCAAATATATCAAGAGTAATCCAGGAAAATCAGGTATCGTCTATTGCTTGAGCCGTAAGAAAGTGGAAGAACTCGCAGAAGTTCTCGTTGCTAACGGCATCCGCGCTCTCCCTTATCACGCTGGTCTCGACACACAGACTCGCCGCGATAACCAAGACAGATTCCTTATGGAAGAGGTAGATATCATAGTTGCTACCATCGCTTTCGGTATGGGCATCGACAAGCCAGACATCCGTTTCGTCATCCACCACGATATTCCAAAGAGCCTCGAAGGTTATTACCAAGAGACAGGCCGCGCTGGTCGTGACGGCGGTGAAGGTAAGTGTATAGCTTTCTACGATTACGAAGATATTCATAAGTTAGAGAAATTTAACAAAGGAAAAGATGTGGCAGAACAAGAGATAGCTCGTGAACTCTTGAACGAGACTGTCACATACGCAGAATCATCAGTATGCCGCCATAAGCTATTGCTTCACTATTTCGGTGAGTCATACGAGAAAGACAACTGCGGAGCTTGCGACAACTGTAATAATCCAAAGATTCGCTTCGACGGTAAGGAAGATGTAAAACTCGCTATCGATGCTATCATCGCGACAAAACAGCTTTTCAAGACAAAACATATTGCAGAGCTTCTCGCTGGTAAGGCAACAGGCGACATCAAGACTGCAAAACACGATACTAACGAGTTCTTCGGTGCTGGTGATGATAACGATGAAAAATACTGGACATCAATCATACGTCAGGCTATAGTAAATAAACTCCTTTCAAAAGACATCGAAGAATATGGCGTGCTTAAAGTCACTAAAGAGGGTAAGGACTTCGCTAAGAAACCTTATACCATAATGGTGGCAAAAGACCACGACTACGACAATCCTGAAGAAGAGGAATTCGATGAAGAAAGAGTGGCCTTCGGTAAGGATAGCGGAACAGACAAGACTTTGTTCGCTATGTTGAAAGACCTTCGTAAGACGATGGCGAAGAAGATGAATCTTCCTCCTTTCGTGATTTTCCAAGATCCTTCACTCGAGGATATGACTATTCAGTATCCTATCACTATGGATGAACTCACTCAGATTGTGGGTGTAGGTCAGGGCAAGGCTCAGAAATTCGGTCAGCCATTCTTGGATCTCATCAAGGAATATGTTGAAGAAAACGAAATCACTCGTCCTAACGATATGGTGATTAAGTCATCTGTCAACAGGTCAGCTTTGAAGATTAGCATCATCCAGAATATCGACAGAAAGATTCCATTGGAAGATATTGCTCACTCTAAGAACATGGGCTTCGATGAGCTTCTCACTGAGATTGAAAGCATCGTCGCTAGCGGAACACGTCTCGATATCAACTATTATATCGAAGATAATATCGACGAATATCACCAAGAAGATATCATGGAATATTTCCGTGAAGCCGACTCTGACACAGTGGAAGACGCTATGGAAGCTCTCGGCGTGAACGACTACGAAGAAGAAGAAGTACGTCTCATGAGAATTAAATTCTTCTCTGAAGTTGGTAACTAAGCAATTGAAAATATTAGCACTCTCGGTGTTGTTACTCTTAGTGTCGTGTGACGACAAACAGACTAAGGTGACAGCACCGAATGTTTTATTATCTGAACCTCAGATGGTAGAGATAATGACAGACGTCTACATACTTGAAAACGCCATCAATTACAGAAGAGGTAAGGGGATAAGCTCTAACAACCTAAAGACCAAAGGCTACGAAGCACTCTTCGAACATTATGGCATCAGCGATTCCGTCTTTTTCGAGAATATGGATTATTATAACGATAATCCTGTTTTAATGAAGAGAGTAATGGATTCGGTTTTGGTCAATTTTGAAGTTGCTAAGAAATTAAGTCACTAAGTTGCTAAGATGATTTAAATCCTCAGCAACTCAGTAACTTAGTGACTCAAAGTCTTAAATAAAGTTCATCACTACATTTATTTGACATTCGCTGCTCAGTGTCTTCTTGACAGGACATGTCTCTGCAGCTCTTTGTAATAATATCTTTTCTTTGTCGCTGTATGACTGAGTGAAGTTAACAGTGATGTTGATTTCGCCAATTCTGCGAGGAGCGTCGGCCATTACCTTATCGACTTCGATGCTCATGCCGTCAAGATTGATGCCTTTGCTTTCCGCTGTATAAGCCATCATAGCCATCATGCAAGCTCCTAATGAAGCAGCTGTTAAATCGACAGGAGAGAATCCTTTGCCGTGACCATCAACATTGATTTTTACACCTGAAGGGTTGTGAGTTAATTCACTACATAAATTACCTAAGTATTTTCCTGAAATTGTTGCCATTTTTTTTAGTTTTTTTATTAGTTGATAATAGTTTTATTGAATTGCATTTGTTTTATAACACAAAGATATGGATTTTTGTTGAGATGTCGCTTTGGAAAATATTGATAAGTCTATCGATAAAATAAATATCGTTTTCTCGATTAATTTCTTCCAGAATCTTTAATCATAGAGTGAAGCGTTTCGTTGAGGCTTTGTCTCTCGTTGAGTTCTTCAAGACTTTGATGCATTTTATAACACCAGTGATGATGTGAGTTTGCAGGCACGTTAATCTGTTCTCTTTGTGTCTGATTCCATCTGAAGTCACCGTCCAACGCGATATAATCTTGAATAGGGATGATAACCCACATTGAAGAAGATTTGAGATGTTGTTCTATTATTTCTTTACAAACCCAAGGCTCTGCAAAATAAGGAGCTCCTTCTTGATGACCCAGCATCTCTCTGTAGAAACGATTTGTCATCTCGCCGTTTTCTTCCCACCAGCCTCTTATTGTAGACATGTCATGCGTTGACGTGGTATCGACGCTGAGATAAGGATTCTTCGCTGGATTGACGAATGTCTCGCAAGGATTCTTAGACATCCTTTGGACTTCCAGACTGAGAATATTTAGCTGCTGCATCACTTCCTTGACGCATGCTGGGACCATGCCGAGGTCTTCGCCGCAGACCAACATATCGCTGGCTTCTATAATCTTAGGAAGTTTCTTCAATGCCTCTTCCTTCCAGAGTTCTTCGTTTCTATGATAGAAATAATCGTCGTATAACTTGTTAATCTCGTTCTTTTGATAATCTTCTAATTCGTTATAAGAATGAGTGAACTGCAAGGCGATACGCGGATGCACGCCTTTGTTCTTATCTTCTACAAACAAGACTTCAGCACACAAAGCGATAAGACCATTTTTTATCTTTTCGCATTTATATCTGTTGTCTGTTGTCTGTTGTCTGTTGTCAAAAAAAATAGTAATCTTCCTTTGGGTATTGAATTCTTCTCTTAACTCAAAATAGCTGAAGGATGTCTCGATGAGATATTTCTCTCTTACCTCATCTGTAAATTCTCCAAAATATTCATGTAAGAAATGACCTCTGATATAAGGTTTTGTCAGTCTTTCGTAGTTTGCTGACAACTGACTGCTGATAGCTGACTGCTGATAACTCAAAGCAGGACTGAAGTGACCCATGATGCCTTGTGTGTATTCACAAGGAATTTCCCATATCCTGAAGAAACCTAATATATGGTCGATGCGGTAAGCATCGAAGTAGCGGCTCATCTGAGTGAGACGGTCGCGCCACCATTGGTAGTTGTCTTTTGCCATAGCATCCCAGTTATATGTCGGGAATTCCCAGTTTTGTCCTTCTGTAGCGAAGGCATCTGGCGGAGCACCAGCTTGGCAGTCTAAGTTAAATAACTCAGGATTGGTATAAGCTTCCACGCTGTGACGTCCTATGCCGATAGGGATGTCGCCTTTCAAAGCGATGCCGTTTTTGTGTAGATAATCTACAGCCTCTCTCAGTTGTTTGTCGAGATGATATTGGAGGAAGTAGTGGAACTCTGGCTGTTGGCTGTTGGCTGTTGGCCTTTGGCTGTTGGCCTTTGGCTGTTGGCTGCAAAAAACAGAGTAAGGTACTAGCCAATCTTTGTTATCTTTGAAAAATGTTTGAAACTCTTCTGTGTTTTTTGTTGAATCCCAAGTCTGTGCGAATATCTTTTTGAAGTAAGCGTCTTTCACTTTCATTACTTCTGGATAGTCGACGTAGTCTTTTCCTTTTAAGATATTTCTTTGGTTTTCAAAATAAACTCTGTCGTTCTCATCCTGAAGTGTTCCTAGTGTTTCTAGGTTAAGATATATAGGATGCAGAGCTTTTGTTGAGATGGCTTTATAAGGGTAGGAATTATCCCAAGAGTCGTCGGTGCGAGTGTCGTTGATAGGAAGTATTTGTATCATCTTCATCCCGACTTTTTTGCACCAGTCGGCTAAAGGTTTAAGGTCGAGGAATTCTCCTATGCCGAAGTTGTTTTGTGTATTAAGAGAGAACACCGGCACTGCAACGCCTGTGAGTTTAGGGCTGCTGCCGGTGTTCTTTTTATCGTTTAACACCTTAAAGACTTTGGTGTTTGAGAAACTTTGATAATTCATAATTCATAATTCATAATGCATAATTAATTATGAATTATGAATTGAGTCTATTGTTTCACAAATGTTTTCGAAAATCTCTTCTATTGTTCCTACACCGTTGATAGGGTGGAGGCAGTTTCTATGTTGATAGAAATCGAGAACAGGTTTTGTCTTGCTGTCGTATTCCACGAAGCGATAGTGTATCGATTCGATATTATCATCGGCGCGGCCGCTTGTCTTGCCACGTTCGAGCATACGTTCGATGAGTACGTCTTCTGGTACTTCGAGGCTGACGACGCCGTCGAGTTGGAGTTCATATTTCTTGAATAAGTCTTCCAAAATCTCAGCTTGTTTCACTGTGCGAGGGAAGCCGTCGAAGAGGAAACCGTTAGAGTCTTTATGAGTCTTGATGAATTTCTCTATTATTTCAGCTACTATTTCGTCTGAGGCGAGACCGCCGTGGTCGATGATGTCTTTCACCTTTAAGCCTATTTCTGTACCTGCTGCCATTTCAGCGCGAAGGACCTGTCCTGTCGAGATATATGTAAGATTATATTTCTCTCTTATATGTTCAGACTGTGTTCCTTTACCTGCTCCCGGAGGACCGAAGATGATTATATTTAACATAGTAATAATTTTTTACTTTTTAATATTATTCAACGACTTTATAGATTGAAGCGTAGTTTCTTCCGTGTTCGTTATAGTCGAGACCATAACCTACGATGAATTCGTTGCCGATGTTCATTCCGATGTAATCTATTTTGTAGTTGAACTTAAATGCGTTAGGTTTGAAGAGCATGGTGGCTACCTTGGCGCTTTCCACTTCCATTGACTCGAGTTTCTGTAAGAGACTGTTCATGGTAAAGCCTGAGTCTATGATGTCTTCAACGATGATGACATTACGACCTTTCAAGTTAGAGTTTAAGCCGATAAGCTCTTTGACTTCGCATGTGCTTTGAGTGCCTGAATATGTGGAGTACTTTACAAAAGAAGTTTCACAGTCGATGGTGAGTTCCTTGAATAACTGAGAAGCGAACATAAAGGCGCCGTTGAGCATCACGAGAAACAATGGATTCTTGTCCTTGTATTCTTCGTTGATTTGATTGGCGATGTCTTTGATGACACCCTCAATCTCTTCTTGTTTTATGTAAAGCTTGAATTCTTTGTCAAGAACCTTTATTGTACTCATATTCAGTTTAATTGATAATAAAATTAAATTCTCGTTTGCAAATATACAAAATTACCCCATTACTTTCCATTTTTTAGAAACAATTTATTAATAATTAGGAACTGAGGATTTGAGGAATTGAGGAACTGAGGATTTTTTAAGTCACTGAGACACCAAGTCACCGAGATACCAAGTCTATAAGTTAGTGTCAAAGTTCAAAGTTCAGAGTCAAAGTTCAAAGTTCAGAGTTCAGAGTTCAGAGTCAGAGTTCAGAGTTCAGAGTTCCGCGGTGCCTGAGCCTGTCGAAGGCAAAGTTCGGCGCTTCGACAAGCTCAGCGACCAACAGCCAACAGCCAATAGCCAACAGCCTTAGTTCAAAGTTCTTTGAACATTTTAATATCCTCATTGTTTCTGTGATAAAATTTTTACGCTTATGGATTCAAATAAAACAAAGTCTATGGCTAAGCTGAGTGTCTTCACCATAGCCATCATGAATGTCACGGCGGTTGTCTCTTTACGAGGACTTCCTGCCGAAGCCGAATATGGTTTGAGTTCGGCATTTTATTATTTGTTTGCAGCTCTTGTCTTCCTCATCCCGACCTCTTTGGTGGCGGCGGAGCTGGCGTCAATGTTCGCTAACAAGGAAGGCGGTGTCTTCCGCTGGGTCGGTGAGGCTTTCGGAAAGCGTCTCGGCTTCCTTGCTATCTGGTTGCAGTGGTTCCAGAATACCATCTGGTATCCTACAGTCTTGACTTTCGGTGCTGTGTCTCTTGCATTTATAGGCATGAATCCTTCTGCCGACATGGCTCTGGCGAATAACAAAATCTACACTCTTATCATTGTTTTAGCAATTTATTGGCTTGCCACCTTCATCGCTTTCAAGGGCCTCGACTGGGTGGGTAAGGTCTCTAAGATAGGCGGTCTCATCGGTACTATCATCCCTTCTGTCTTGTTGATAATATTAGGCATATATTATGTGGCTACCGGCGGTCAGATACAGATGAATCTAAGCGACAGCTTCTGGCCTGACTTGGCTAGTCTCGACAACCTCGTTCTTGCTTCAAGTATCTTCTTGTTCTATGCCGGTATGGAGATGACGGGTGTACACGTCACCGATATGGATAACCCAAGCAAAAGCTACCCTCGTGCGGTGTTCATCGGTGCTTTAATGACGGTCTTGATATTCATATTAGGTACTTACGCTCTTGGCTTTATCATTCCTAAAAACAACATCAACTTGACACAGAGTTTGTTGATAGGCTTTGACAATTACTTCAAATATATTCACGCTTCATGGCTGTTCCCAGTCATTGCCATCGCTCTTGCTTTCGGTGTTCTTGCCGGTGTATTGGCATGGGTCTCTGGTCCTTCAAAAGGTTTGCTCGTCGTTGGCAAGGCTGGATATCTTCCTCCATTCTTCCAAAAGACTAACAAACTCGGTGTTCAAAGTAATATCTTAATCATTCAAGGTATCATCGTTACTATCTTAAGTCTTCTCTTCGTGGTGATGCCATCTGTACAAAGTTTCTACCAGATATTGTCGCAGATGACGGTCTTGCTTTACTTAATCATGTACCTCTTGATGTTTGCAGCGGCTATCTATCTTCGTTATATCATGAAAGACGCACCACGTGCATTTAGAATCGGCAAGAGTGGCAACTTCCTGATGTGGTTCGTCGGCGGCGTAGGTTTCTTAGGCTCCTTGCTTGCTTTCGTCTTGAGCTTCATCCCTCCAAGCCAAATCTCTACTGGTAGCAATACCGTTTGGTTCAGCGTGATGATAATAGGTTGCATCGTCTTCGTCGCGATACCGTTTATCATATACGCTTTACGAAAACCATCATGGCAAGATAAAGACTCACAGATTCAGCCGTTCCATTGGGAAAAATAAAGACACCAAGTCGCTAAGTCACCGAGTCACCAAGTATTTTCTTGGAGTCTCGGTGTCTTGGAGTCTTAAAAAAACTCAGAATTTCAGAAATTAAAAAACTCAGAACTTTAAATTTGAGGTTCTGAGTTTTTGAATTTTTTAAAAAACAATCTGATACGTGCTTCGGCTTCTTTGTTCGACGTAGATGTTTCTGTCTTTGACGAAGTCTTTTTCCAGTCCTTCTTGGTAGTGACGTATGGTGAAGAGCTGAAGTCCGTCGTTGTATTTCACTTTAAAAGCTTGTGACAACGCCTCTGTTAGTTGGAGGCGTGTCTTTTCGTTTTCATCGAAGCATATCGAAAGGACGAGTGCCGACACCTGTGTCATGTTGGAGTGTATGTTGAGTTCGTCCATGATGTTGAAGATGAGAGCGCGGTTGTGTTCGTTCATAAAAGAGTAGTCGCGGGCTGTGATGCTCATAAGCGTCTGTTTCTCTTTGACGATGAACGATGGTACATACTCTATATATTCTTTTGTTCCGTCGATGACGGAAGGTTCGAGGCTGGTGTCGAGGAAGGAACGTACTTTAAGAGGGATGTTTTTGTTTTGTAAAGGTTTCAGTGTCTTGGGATGTATGACAGACGCTCCGTAGAAAGCAAGCTCTATTGCTTCGAAGTAGGAGAGGTGTTCTATTTTTTTTGTGTCAGGGAAACGTTTTGGGTCGGCGTTGCGGAGTCCGTCGACGTCTTTCCATATTGTGACTTCTTTAGCGTCGAGGCAGTTGGCAAAGATAGCGGCGGTAAAGTCGGAGCCTTCTCTTCCCAGTGTCGTCGTTGTCTTAGGTGACCTAGAACTTGCGACGAAGCCTTGTGTTATGAACATCGTTCCGTCGTGTTCGTCGTTGAGCTTGTCGATACGAAGTCGGCAGTCGTCCCACTCAGGGTTAGCGGCTCTGAAGTTATGGTCGGTGATGATATATTCTCTTGCGTCGAGCAATTCGTTCTTGATGCCACATTCGTTGAGGTAGGCTGAAATCAATGTCGTTGAGAGCATCTCGCCGAAGCTGACGGTGTTGTCGTATTGATAGTCGTAGTCGAATCCTGTCTCTTGAAGGTTGAGGTATAAGTCAAGAAACATATTAGTCATCGTCTCGAAGACAGGATGATTGGTGTTGCCTTCGAAGAGTTCATTCATAATGTTCTCATGATATTCTATTATCTCGCTGAGTGCGCTTATCTCAAGATGACCATCGTTGGCACGGAAGTCAGCCAAAGCCTTCTCGATGGCGTTGGTGGTTTTACCCATGGCAGAGATGA
>JAZRNQ010000186.1:0-7348 GCA_045648285.1 Bacteroidales bacterium
AATACGCTTACATTATCCGATGCTTTGAGGATTTCCAGTCCGCTGAGGTTTAATATGATGTTTAAACCTATTGGTTCGTTATGTAACCTTGGATGTGCTTATTGTTATTATCTGGATAAAGCGAGTCTGTTTGATGAGCATTCTCCCATGCGGCTTGAATTACTTGAAAAAGTAATCAAAGAATATATTGAACTTAATGACGCAGAACAGATAGTCTTTGACTGGCATGGAGGTGAGCCTTTGCTTCTTGGTCTTGATTATTTCAAGAAGATTGTCAATCTTCAAAATAAATATAGAGGTAATAAGCATATATACAATACAATTCAGACAAATGCTACATTGCTGGATGATGATTTTGCTATTTTCTTTAAAGATAATAATTTCCTTGTCGGAGTCTCTGTCGATGGTCCTCAGGATATTCATGATGAATATAGAAAGTATAAAGGTGGTCAGCCGACATTTCTGAAGGTTATGCGAGGAGTTGAGCTGCTACACCGATATGCTGTCGACTTCAATACTTTGACAACGATAAGCAAGGCTGGTGAGGGTAGAGGATTGGAGGTTTATCAGTTTATGAAAAATATAGGCAGTCGTTATATGCAGTTTATGCCTGTGCTAGAATATGTCAATGCGAGAAATAAAATAGCTTCTCCTGATGATGACAATTCGTCTTTGGTGGAATGGTCTGTGAATCCGATGGAATATGGAAGGTTTATGTGCGATATCTTTGATTATTGGGTGAAAAATGATGTCGGTTCGTATTTTGTAAATCTCTTTGATTCGACGCTGGCGAACTATTGCGGCATGAACCCTGGAACATGTGTCTATTCTGAGACTTGCGGTGCCAATGCAGTGCTGGAGCATAATGGCGATATTTACCCTTGCGATCATTTCGTGTATCCTAAGTATATGCTTGGAAATGTAAAAGACTTATCCTTACAGGAAATTATGTCGTCGGAAAAAAGTCGTAGGTTTGGTATTGATAAAAGAAATATGCTTCCTGCTCAATGTATAAGATGTAAGTATTATTTCGCTTGTCATGGGGAGTGTCCTAAGCATAGGTTTGCAAAGACGGAACAAAATGAACATGGTCTTAATTCCTTGTGTGAAGGCTTGTATCTTTTTTACTCTCATGTCAATCCGTATATGCAAAAGATGAAGAGTTTGATATTTGAGGGAAAAGAAGCAAAACTTATAATGGATTATGATTTTTAATGATTTTAAATGTATCTTTGTATTTGTTTTAAATAATTAGTTTTTATGATGAAAGTAGCTGTTCCAACAAGAGATGAACGTGTTGATGATCATTTCGGACATTGTGACCATTACACTATTTTTACAATTGAAGATAATAAAGTTGTTAGCAGAGAAACTATGGCATCTCCACAGGGATGTGGCTGCAAGTCTGGCATCGCTGCTGATTTGCAGGAGCTAGGTGTTGTGATGATGCTGGCTGGTAATATGGGTGAAGGTGCAAAAAGCAAGCTTAATGCTCATAATATTGATGTGATTCGTGGATGTTCTGGCAATGTCGATGAACTCGTGAATTCATATCTGGAAGGAAAAATCGTTGATTCAGGTTTGGGTTGTACAGAGCATGAATGTGGCGATAAAAATGATAAAATAGATGTCCATAATCTTAAACTTAATATATAATTTCAAACGATAATTATGGCTTTAATCAAGGAACTGAATGGCTTCGTGCCTAAAATCGGAGAAAATTGTTTTGTGGCAGAGACTGCAGCTATCGTTGGCGATGTGACAATAGGCGATGATTGCAGTATTTGGTATGGTGCGGTCTTGAGAGGTGACGTCAATACAATAAAGATTGGTGATAGAGTCAATGTTCAGGATGGAGCAGTCTTACATACTTTATATCAGAAGTCTATATGTGAGATTGGAAACGATGTATCCATCGGTCATAACGCTATCATTCATGGTGCAAAGGTAGGTAATAATGTTCTCGTTGGAATGGGCGCGATTTTGATGGATAATGTTGTTGTCCCTGATAATACAGTCATCGCAGCAGGAAGTGTGGTGCTGAGCAACAGCGTGCTTGAACCAGGCGTATATGCAGGTGTTCCTGCTAAGAAAGTGAAAGACGCTTCGGAGCAAGTCGGTCAGATGGCTCACACCAATGCGCAAGGTTATCTGATGTATAAACAATGGTTCTTGGATGAAAATAATTATAAATAAGTTGCTAAATGTCTAATATATTGAGTTGCTGAGCTGAAAATGATTGTCTCAGCAACTTAGCAACTTAGCATCTCAGTAACTTAGCAACTCAGAACCTTAATCAAATAACCTTCAAATTCAATAGTGTCGCCTGAGACTATTTTTGCGCGTTTGCGTAATTCTGTCTCTCCGTTGCGTCTGACAAGACCTGCTGTCACGACTTCTTGAGCCATGCTGCCAGATTCTACAAGTCCGGTTGCTTTTAGCAATGCGATTAAAGGAATGAAGTCTTCGCCTTCTCTTAGTTCAAATGTAAATTCTTGCATAATATGTGTGTTGTTTGATTTTTAATTTTAAATCACAATCTCAAGACCATCGTATGCCAGCATCATGTTTTCTGGTAGCGTCGGGTTTACGTCAGCGGCTTTGCCCATCTCGTGGCTGACATGTGTGAACCATGCTTTTTTGACATTTAACCTTTGTGCGATGTCTATTGCTTGTGTGAGGTTGATGTGAGAATAATGTTCTCTTTTTCTTAAAGCTTCTATTATCAGATATTCAACGCCGATGAGTTTTTGAAATGTCTCTTCAGATAATTCGCTCAGGTCGGTGATATATGCAAAATTGCCGATTCTGAAACCGTATGATTTTAAGATGAAATGTTGCAGCTCTATCGGTTCTATGACAAGTTCGTTGATTCTTATTGGGCTTCCGTCGATAGTAATCAAGTCGAACGTCGGCGCGCCAGGATATCTCTCGTCTTCGTTGGCGAAAGCGTATGAATATTCTCTTTTTATCTCTTCTTGCGCTTCGATGGAAGCATACACTGTCATTGGTTTTTTCTGAACGAAAATCAAAGGACGTGCATCGTCAAGGCCACCGATATGGTCTTTGTGTTCGTGTGTGATTAAAATGGCGTCGAGTCTTTTGACGTTGGCTCTTAACATCTGGTGACGGAAGTCGGGACCAGCATCGACGCATATTGTAGTGTCTTTTGTTTCTATCAATATGGAGGTCCTTAAGCGCATGTCTCTTGCGTCGCTGGAACGACAGACTTCGCAGTCGCATGTTATGATTGGAACACCTTGTGATGTGCCGCTGCCTAATACCGTAATCTTCATTGAAATCACATTTTAAATTATCGCAAATATAAACAAATATTGCTGAAAAATAGATAAAGTTTCGTATTAAAAATGTATATTTGCAAGTTAATATGCTTGAAAATGTTAAAATCTATAATCCTTTTTTTTAGGAAAAGAAAGATTCGCAGGAATTTGCAGAATAAACGACTGATGCAGTTTCCTGATATTACCAAATATCCTATTATTACAATTCTGGTAGACGAGAGTCAGAAGAAAGATATAAAGGCTATGGAGACATTCTTGAAGACCTCGTTTATTCCTAAGAGGTTGCGCTTTATTGTCATGGCTGATGTCTTGCCAGATAATATACTTCAGAGTGATTTTATGGTGTTCGTCTCTAAAGACGATTTTGATAAGTTGGGTGTTTTGAAAAAAGAAAAGGAAAATTTGTTAAAAGCCTTTTCTGATGATATGTTAATCAATCTGTCTGACAATAATGAAGATTTGTTGAATGATTATATTATATCGTGTATCAACTCCTCGTTTAAGATAGGTCATCCTCGACTTAATATGACAATGCATGATCTTGTCATTGATTATGGTCTTGAAAAAAATGACGTGGAAAGATTGAAGATTTTATATAAATATTTATTGATGTTATCTGGAAATAAAAATGAAAAATAATCCATTTATAGGTACAGGAGTGGCTTTGATAACTCCTTTTAACGAAGACTTTTCCGTTGATTATAAATCATTAGAGAATATTGTAGAATTTACATTGTCGAATGGAGCTGACTTTTTAGTAGCTCTTGGAACGACATCGGAAGCTCCGACACTTACTCAAGAAGAGAAAGACAATGTTTTGAAAACTATCATAAAGACAGCTAACGGTCGTTGTCCGATAATGCTTGGAATGGGTGGTAACAATACAATGTCTCTTATTAACTCTATCAAAAACCAAGATTTTACAGGCATCGATGGTATATTAAGTGTGGTGCCTTATTATAACAAGCCGAACCAAAGAGGAATGAAACTTCATTTCGAAGCCGTGGCTGACAACTCTCCTGTTCCTGTTGTATTATATAATGTTCCTGGTAGAGTAGGTGTTAACTTACAAGCGTCTACATGTGTTGAACTTGCAAAACATCCTAACATAGTGGCTGTTAAAGAGGCTTCTGGTAACTTGCAACAGATTATGGAGATATTGCGTGATAAGCCTGCAGACTTTGATGTTCTCTCTGGCGATGATGGAATAACCCAGCCAATGATGGCTCTTGGTGCAAAAGGTGT
This sequence comes from Bacteroidales bacterium, assembly GCA_045648285.1. Taxonomy (GTDB): domain Bacteria; phylum Bacteroidota; class Bacteroidia; order Bacteroidales; family F082; genus Limimorpha. The sequence goes on from JAZRNQ010000186.1 coordinate 4,548, forward strand.
TATTTCGGTCGCTGCCAACGGATATCCTGAGTTTTTCTGTAAAATGGTCACTTCAATGTTGAATGGTGATGTGGCAACTGCTTTGCCTTTGCATTATAAAATGTTGAAGATGAATAATCTTATCTTCGCTGATGGTAACCCTGCTGGAATCAAGGCTCTTATGGCATCAAGAAATCTATGTAAGAATGTGTTGAGACTTCCTTTAGTTACTGCTAGTGATAATGTTCAGGATGATATCAAAAAGGAACTTACAATAATGATGCGATAAATGAGATACTTACTTATTTTAACATTTTTATTTTCTTTTACTCAAAATCTTTTCTCACAAGAGAATGACTTGTATTCTTTGATGAAGGAAAGAAATGAATTTTATTTTAGTTTCAAGTGTGAATCCCAGCGATTGGTTGAACTAGCTGATTTAGTGTCTGTTGATAAAGTCGATGGTGAAATCGTTGTGGCTTATGCCAATAACGAAGAATATGAAAAGTTCTTGGAGTTGGGAATAGAGACGGTGTTGCTGACACCGCCTTCTATGTTGGAACCCCATGTGATGTATGATGGGAAAACTCGTGACGAGTATAAATGGGACGAATATCCTACTTATGAGGCATACGAGGCTATGATGATGAATTACGCTGAAACATATTCGGATAGATGTTCATTGATAGAACTCGGCACCTTGGAAAGCGGACGTAAGTTGTTGTTGATTAGAATCAACGATGACGAAACAAAAGCAAAACCTAAAGTCCTTCTTAGCTCAACGATACACGGGGATGAAACGACAGGGTATATCTTGATGCTTCGTTTGATAGATGAATTATTGACAAACGAAGGCTTGCCTGAAGTAAATAGTGTAAGAAATAATATAGATTTATTCATTTGTCCTAATGCAAATCCAGACGGAACTTATTTCGAAGGGAATCATACTGTTAATGGAGCTACACGTAATAATGCATTCGGCGTAGATATGAATCGTAATTATCCAGACTGTGTCGAAGGAGACCATCCTGATAACAAGAGCTATGCGCTAGAAACACAGCTTTTTATGTCGTTGGCAGAGGAATATCAATTCACAATGGCAGCAAATTATCACGGAGGTGCAGAGGTGATAAACTATCCTTGGGATAATAGAAAAACACGTCACGTTGACAATGAGTGGTGGAGGATGCTTAGTCGCCAATATGCTGATTTGGCTCAGGGAGAAAATCCCGATTATATGACGGACAGAGATAATGGAATTACCAATGGCGCTGACTGGTACAAGATTTATGGAAGCCGACAAGATTATATGAACTATTATCAGCAATGTCGTGAGCTGACGGTGGAATGTTCAACAACGAAATGTCCGCCAGCATCAGATTTGCCGATGTATTGGGATTATAATCGTAACTCTATTTATGCCTTTTTAAACCAGGTGCTGTTCGGTATTCACGGAATTGTTAAAGATGCAGATACACAGGAACCATTAAAAGCCTCAATTAAAATTTTAAACCACGATATAGAATATTCAATGGTGGAATCTCAGATTCCTGATGGGGATTTCTATCGTCCGATAAAAGCTGGTGCTTATACCATTGAAGCTAGTGCGGAAGGATATATTCCAAAGCGTGAAGATGTAGTTGTTGTAGACAATGAAAAAACTATTGTTGAAATACAGCTGGAAAAGTATGACGATGCACTTGAAGAATATGATGAGATAGACTTTGAAATTGATGCTTTTGGAGAGACAGTATATATCAATAATAAGTTTTTAAAAACTATTCATATAGAACTGATAAATATCCATGGTCAAATCGTTAAAAAGTATTGTCTTAATGAAGGAAATATAGAGTTGAATTTTAACGAGTTAAATGGTGGAGTTTATTTTATGAATATCATCATTGGGGATAAACAAATGTGTCGGAAAATTGTTGTGAAATAAATTAAAAATTAAGAAAATAATTTATTGAAAAAGACGTTTTTTGAACGATAAAAAAATGTATTTTTGCACTATGCTAAAGAATAGGTATTTAATATTGTTAGGAGTTATTTGTTTGATGGCTTTTATGTCGTGTAATAAGCATACACAGATTTTAAAAAGTACTGATAATGAATTCAAATATAAAGCTGCAATGGCATATTATGAACAAAAGGATTATAATAGAGCATTGCAGTTGTTTGATGTTTTGCAGGCTGCGTATAGAGGCAAACCTCAAGCAGAAGAGATAGCATACACTACAGCGGAATGCTATTACAATATGAAGGATTATGATATTGCAAGTCATTATTATAAACGCTATGCTGTAAATTTCCCATTTGGTAAGAACGTGGAAACGGCTCTTTTCAGAAGCGCATATTGTTATTACAAAGAATCACCAAGTATGGAGCTTGATCAAGAGGAATCGTTCACAGCGATAAAAGAGTTCAAGACATTCTTGGACTTATATCCTCAAAGCTCGTTAGCTGACAGCGCGAACAAATTGATAGATACTCTTAAATATAAAATCGTAGAAAAGGATTTTAACACATGTATGTTGTATTACAAAATGGAGGAATATCAGGCTGCTATAACCAGTTTTGAAGATTTCTTGAAAGATAATCCAACAACAATACATCGTGAGGAGATTATCAATTATATGGTCTTGACTTACGTAAATTATGCTGATAATAGCGTCGTTGAGAAACAAAGAGAACGTTATGAATTAGCTTTGGAAAAATATAACACTTTGGTTTATATGTATCCAGAGAGCAAATATATCGCAGAACTGGAACCAGTTGTTGAAAAAGTAAAAGTAGAATTAACAAATATAAAAACTAAATAA
>JAZRNQ010000187.1:0-3455 GCA_045648285.1 Bacteroidales bacterium
TATAGACTTATCTTTACTGAATGAGAATAATACCAAAGTACTATCGGTCTTAAATATCGGATTATAAATCGGTCGTTGGAACATATTGCCAGCTCTGTCGAATCCGCCGAACTTACTCATATTAATCGCCAGTTCTCTTCCCTCTTTATCGATGATATGATGTAAGAGATTCTGTTTTTTACTGCCGTCGGTCTTATAGAAATAATAATAAAGTTCTGTGTTATAAAAGAAATATTGTCCTGTTACGACGATGCTATCGGTAGCACAGGCCACATTAGAGAAAGACTTTAGAAAATTTTCGAGTGATGAATGATAGAGAAGTCTCATCTCAAGAAACTTACCATTCATCATCAGATGACCGACTTGCCAAACTTCTTTGTTGGAGACAAGATGCATCTCGCCATATACATCTTTAAAAAGATTATAAAACTTATTGGAAATCTTAATTTCCTTTAAGGTGTCGCAATTGAAATTAAGATGGAGCAATGCTGCGTTACGTCTTCTCTTAGCGATGATATAGATTCCTTTATCGTTAATCTCATAATCTTCAATGCTTATAACCTTGTTATCGTATGCCACACGAGGGATATTACCTACAATTTCAACTTCTGGCAAAATCGTTGAAAAGATATTCATATTTATGACGAGCGTATTTGTATAATCCTGTTTATTTATGACACAACTAACATTCTCGTAAGCTAGATGACTAGCAAAAATAGAATCTCCTTCTTTTGAAGAAAACAATGTGAATCGTCCTTGATTATCACTCACAGCCAACAATGTAGAATCTATAGAATAAATGCCGACATTTTCAAGAGCCTTATTTCTGTCGTCGAGACAAACACCTTTAATGACAGAATAATCGCTTTGCGCGAAAGACATCATTCCGCAGAGGATAAGCGTTATTGTAAGTAGTAGTTTTTTCATGGTTTTATTTATTAAGTCAACAGACAACGGTCAACGGACAACAGACTTTGGGTATGCTTTTTTGCTGTGAGCTATGAACGGTGCCTGAGCCTGTCGAAGGCATTCTGTTTGTCACTTCGACAAGCTCAGTGACCGATATTATTTTCTCTCGCAGAGATGCAGAGGAACGCAGAGAAAAATCTCGTTCCCGCCCCCGAACCTCGTTCCCGATTCTTTCTTCATTCTTGAGACGTGTCAACAATCTATTTTTTTTATTTCATTGGTATTGTCGACGCGTCTCTACGACATTCCTAATTAATTACAATCCTTTCAACATAAGAAACCAAACTTCCAGTAGAATCCCTTTTCTTGGTGACAGCATAAAGATTTCCTTTATGAATGATTATCTTTTCTGTCATCCATTGATTGGCATTTGCCACTGCACTTGTCTTTCCTGTGTTGACATCAATCTCGTTTACAATAGAGCCGAATATGGTGTAGAATTTTCCCAATGCTTTATCTTTATAAATCTTATGCTGCCAGAAGTCTTCTTCAGTCGGATAGGTAATTTCACATTCGTTGAGAAGGTTCATATTTTCGTCGTATGTCAGAATCATACTATTGAAATGGTCGAAATAATATAAGGTATCTTGATATCTATCAAGATGATTGTCTTTTGTATGATACCATGATTTACTTACAAACACTTCCCATTCTTCGGCAGAAGGATATGCAGCGAAAGGCGGAAGATTTTCCTTATGCCACTTTACTTCTTTCTTAATTTCCTTATATGTTTTCATGTCATCGCAAGTCATCAGCATCTCTTTCTGCTTTGTCTCGAATCCTATTCTGAAGAAATTCACCACATAGCCGTCCATCTTACTTTCACGGAAATATATATGGTTTTTAGTCATGAAAATAATGTTGTTCATCACTTTAGCATAACGATTCTTTTCAGTCGGATAGTTGATAATATAATTCTTCTTATAGTCTTCTCTAACAACCTGATAAACTGTATCTCGTCCCAGCATTTGCAGACATTCTAAGCCATCGAGGAATAATCTCTCTGGTTCAATATGTTTTGGAATCGAAATCGTGTCAATTGGATCGAGCCATAAATCTTGAACTAAAATCCTACATTCTTTCATGCTGTTGCCTTTTCTTTGAAGAACGAAAACCTTATCATCGAAAATCTCGAAATCGAACATCACATAATTAGGTTCGCTTTTCATTATAATCTTGTCTGCGCTAACTCCTACAGCATCGAGCATATAATACATTTCTTTCAATTTGAAGTTAAGATTTATTGTATCTCGATTAGGAGTCACGCTTACTAAGGTATCTTCATAACCGATGCAGGAGAACAACAGTCCGACTTTGTTTTCCATCTTAGGCAACATCATAATGAAATCGCCTTTATCGTCGGAACTCACGCCGAATTTTGTATTGATAATTGTAATGTTTACATTCTTCTCTGCCACATTACCTTTAATCACAGAATAATCGCTCTGAGCGAAAGACATCATTCCGCAGAGGATAAGTGTGATTGTAAGTAGTAGTTTTTTCATGGTTTTATTTATTAAGTCAACAGACAACGGTCAACGGACAACAGACAACTGACTTTGGGTATGCTTTTTTGCTGTGAGCTATGAGCTGTGAGCTTTTTTCGAATTGCTCAAGGCTCAAGGCTCGTAGATCAATGCTTTCATTCAATAGCAACCTCATATAATCTCTTGTTATTGGTATAATCGTTAGCATATAGAAAATACGCTTTGCCGTTATATATTTTCAATTTATCGATGAAAGGAAATCCGCCGAAGACAGCGGAGTTGCTTACAGTTCCATGAGCTACGTCTATCTTCTTCAATGTAGTAACGCCTTGATTCAGGAACACTGCATAGAAGGCAGAATTATGTTCATCCATCAGCACTTTCTTGTTCCAGCCTTCCACAAGACGCACTTTGTTGTTCCAGCTGTTATGTTTGTGAAATGTAAGAGGAAATGTGTTTAGTTTTTCAGCTCTGTTGTCGTAATGGTTGATGATATTATCTTCAAAGTTAAAGACGAATATTTCATTATTCATATTAAAAACTGGATCATAAATAGGCTTCTCGAAAAGTGCCTGCGCCTCGCCTCTCCATCCCATCGGACCGAATTTCCTTACGTTCTCCATCAACATGCAGCCCTCTTCCCATCTGATATGTTCAAGGACAGTAGTGTCAATCTTCTTTTCTTCATTTTCTCCGATGTCGAAATAATAAAGCTCCTGACCTCTGTTTGTATATAAATGCGTGATAATGACTTGGTCGGTAGCGGCAGAGACATGAGCGTGGATGTACATGAACTGTTCTATTCTGATACCCATCGTGAGAACCATGCCAGCATATTCGCCGCCGCGTTTCATCGTACCAACCCAGTAAGCAGAATCCTGACTCAAGACATGAATCTGGTCATAGACATCTTTATAAAAATGGTCGAACTTACGAGGAAGCTCTATCTCAGCCAAAGTGTCGAAATCATACGAAAGATGAAGAAGAGAATAATTTCGC
>JAZRNQ010000188.1:0-6447 GCA_045648285.1 Bacteroidales bacterium
ATTGTTAGTCACAGTAGAGAAATATCCAGACTTGAAAGCCAACCAGAATTTCATGGAGTTACAGGCACAGCTTGAAGGTACAGAAAACCGTATTTCTGTTGAACGTAAAAACTTCAATGAATCTGTAAAGAGTTACAACACAGACTTACGCAGATTTCCTACTAACATAGTAGCCAACATGTTCGGTTTCGAGAAGAAAGCATATTTCGAAGCAGCTGCTGGTTCTGAGGTAGCGCCAAAGGTTGAATTTTAAACTTAAACATAATGACATCAAGAACATTCTTTTCAAAGGAAGAGCAGCAAAGCATAGTAGCTGCCATAAAAGAAGCGGAGCTTAGCACCTCCGGCGAGATAAGAGTGCATATTGAGAATCATTGTAAAGAAGAGGCACTGGAGCGCGCGGCAGAAGTGTTTTACGATTTGAAGATGAATCGTACTGCCGCGCGCAACGGTATCTTGTTCTATCTCGCCGTCAAAGACCGCAAATTCGCTGTCATCGGCGACGAAGGCATCAACAAAAACGTCGAACACGACTTCTGGAACGACATCAAAGACGACATGATTTCTAACTTCAAAGAAAACAAATTCACAGAAGGACTTATTGCTGGCATATTGAAATGCGGCGACAAACTAAAGAAATATTTCCCTTATCAGAATGATGACGTCAACGAACTTAGTGATGAGATTTCTTTCAGTTAGGATTTGAGGAATTGAGGTTCTAAGGATCTGAGGAATTGAGGAATTGAGGAGTTAAGAATTAGGAGTTAGGAGTTGAAGAATGGTAGAGACGTATCATACGACACAATGAAAAATAAACAATATGTCGTTGATGCGTCTAATCAATTAGAATTTGATTAAAAATATTCGTGTCAATTCGTGTTTATTAGTGGACTTTATAAACCCAAACATTCGTGTCATTTAGTGTTTTTTAGCGGACTTTATTAGTGAACTGTTATGAATAAAAAAATTTCGTGTCATTTAGTGAATTCTCGTGGACAAAAAATCTACACCTTATTTTTATTGTTATTGGTGGCATTTATTTGCAACGCTCAGCAGATACCAAGCCGTCCTACTCCACCGCGTCTCGTCAACGACTACACAAGTACTCTCAGTTCTTCACAGGAACATTACCTTGAACAGAAGTTAAGAAACTACAACGACACCACTTCCACTCAGATTGCCGTGGTGTTTGTCTACGACCTACAAGGCACGACAGCTGCCGACTTCGCATATCAGCTCGGAGAGAAGTGGGGCGTCGGCACAAAAGAAAACAACGGCATCGTTATTCTTGTAAAGCCCAAGAATGAAACAAAAGGTGAAGTATTCATCAGCGTCGGCTACGGACTTGAGCAATATGTTCCAGATGCTATGGCGAAACGTATCATCGAGAACCAGATGATTCCACATTTTAAAAATAACGATTACTTCACTGCTGTCAACAACGCCATCGACTCAATAATAAAACTAGCTTCGGGAGGTTTCTCCTCCGACAGCGATGATGAAGCCGCTGCATTTGCGGCACTTATAATTATCATCATTGGAATGGCGGCGATGATTTTATATATCAGTCTTGCAAATAAAGCAGGAACCACAATCTCTTCTAAGAAGGATGACTCTTCATTTTGGAGAACTTTATTCTGGCTCAGCGTTTTAAACAACAATAGCAACCGACATCGTCATCACAACCATCACGACTATTGGGGTGGATTCTCAGGCGGTTCTGGAGGCTTCGGCGGTGGTGGAAGTTTCGGCGGTTTTGGTGGTGGCAGTTTCGGTGGCGGTGGCGCAGGAGGAAGCTGGTGATAGTTAGGAATTAGGAGTTAGGAATTAGGAATTAGGAGTTAGCCATTTGACTTTAGCCTTTAGCCTTTAGTCATTAGTCATTTGCCATTAGCCATTTGTCATTTTTTTATATATTTGCATTAAGAATTATGAATTGTGAATTATGAATTCAAAAAGCGTCATATCATTTAAAAAAGCTGCTATCTATCAGCATAAGAGATGTATCTTAAAAGATGTCAATTTTGAACTAGGCGAAGGTGAGTTCGTTTATCTCATCGGCAAAACCGGCAGCGGCAAGTCGTCATTGCTAAAGACATTATACGCCGACCTTCCTGCCAAAGAAGGTGAAGCTCACATCGCTGGATATGACCTTCGCAAGATAAAGAAACGTGACATCCCAATGCTGAGAAGAAAGATTGGAATCGTTTTCCAAGACTTCCAGCTTTTATATGACCGCAGCGTAGAAGACAACCTTTCATTCGTATTAGATGCTACAGGATGGAAAGACAAAGCAGCCATCTCCAAAAGAATTGATGAAGTGCTGCAACAAGTTGGTCTTCCTCACAAACGCAAGTCTATGCCACACCAACTTTCAGGCGGCGAACAACAAAGTGTCGCTGTGGCAAGAGCATTGCTCAACGACCCTGCTCTTATTCTCGCCGACGAACCTACAGGAAACCTCGACCCAGAGACAACAAACGACATCATGAATCTGCTCCTCGACATCAGCGCGAAAGGAAAGACAATACTGATGGCAACACATAACTACAACCTCATCTTGAAATACCCTTCAAGAATCATCAAATGTGACGAAGGAACAGTGATTGATAAGACAACAAGTCAACAAGACTCCAAGACTACAAGTTGATAGTCGGAGTCTAAGTCTCAACACTTATTGTAGTGTGGTCTTGTAGTCATGTAGTCTTTAAAAGACTCTTCTGAAAACACTTCATTTTCCTTAAAGTATTCATGGAAAATCGGCAGCATCTCCAGGTCGCTGCGCAGAATCTTGTGTGTGTTGAATATGCTTCGGAACAGCCAGTTCATGAAATCGGAATTCAACAAGCTTACGAGTTGAGAATATGTGACTGGAAAATCGTCCTTTAAAACAAAAAGATTGGCACTATTCAGAATATAACGCTGCTCTGTATCGTGATAACATACAATCTTATTTGAGATAAAACGATATATTATTTTATCTGGAGATTTATAGAATCTCATATCTGCCACCTGACGGCATCCTTCTAAATTTTCATTAACAAATAAAGTCGGTTCTGACATTTTGTCTTTGAAAACATCCTTACCTCTGAAAATCGGGACGAAACCTTCAGTTCTTTCTTTACGACACAATCTTTCATTATTACCCGTAATGATTCCCAAAGCCCATTCCGCATTATCTTTCAAAGTTATATGCGGCAAGGAATACACTCGACGTATTATATCATTCTCATTCTCTTCTATATGAAAATTAAAGATATGCTTTGGTACATACGAAAATCCTTCTTGAGAACGCAGATGTTTCTTAACATTATAAATCTCACATTCTATCTGACTGTTGACCGTTGACTGTTGTCTGTTGACTTTGCATGCTACAAATGCGACAGCCTTTGTCATCAAACCCTTGAAGGCTTTTCCGTAATCGACAAGACGATTTATCTTTAAAGTCAGAAGTGATTTTCTAGCATCTTCAAAAGTAGTGATGTTAAAAAAAGAATCTGGCAAGAGGAATCCGATGGTACCATTTTCCTTCAATATCTTCAAGGAAGCAAAATAAAACAAAGATGAAGTGTCGTTGCTGTTTCCAGAATTATATAAAGACGAATATCTTAATCTATCCACCTTGCTAATCTTCTTTCCCCAAGGCGGATTGGTGAAGATATAGTCAAACTTTTGGATTTTGGCTTTTAGCTTTTGGCTAAGGAAATCGGCACAGATGATGTTGTCGCTTTCGTAGCCGCTAATCTCTTTTATTCTCTTCTTCGTAATTTCAACAGCATTCTCGTCAGTATCGAAACCATATACATTTTCAGGAGAAAATCCTTTCTTGATAGCTTCAATGATAAAATTACCAGAACCACAACAAGGATCCAAGAAGGTTTTATTCTCAACATCAACGATATCTTTCATCATATCCTCAACGATATACTGAGGAGTATAATAAATCCCTTCTTTATTTTTATGTGATTCGGACAACAATGACTCATATTTTTCGGATACATCTTCACCCGACATTGTCGATTTTATATCCTTCCTTATATCTTTCGACAGACAATCATGATTATGCAAGTCTTTGTACTGTTTGTTCGCACGAGACGACAACTTACGATTTTTCAAGAAATTGTCTCTGAAGTCATCTATATTTTTTTGAGTAAGAACATTATCAGTCTTTTGCAAAGAGCCTTCTTTAATCCAATTATGAATACTCACAACAGAAACATTCAGTTGTTCAGCAGCGTCTTTTATTGTTATCTTTTTCAATTCATAATTCATAATGCACATAGCCCAATGCTCACGACTCACAACTAATTTTCAGTTATCAATTTCAACAAAAGATTCGTAGCCTCTTCAATGTTGTAGAATTTCTTCATATTCTTCCTTCTACGTTCAATCTGATGAGCGTCAAATCTGCGAGGCATAAGTTCATCCACGGCAAATCTTATAGAATTCTGATCATTAACGACATAACACAAACCATTGACTTCCAAGCCATCTACCATTTTATCATTAACGAGACAGAAACGACCGTTATATAAAATATTTAACAACTTAAGCTTAAGACCCGTAGCTTGTTCTGTAACCAAAATATTTATATGAGCATGACGTATCAGGTCGAATAAGGTTTGATCGTCAGGACTATCTATAAGCTCTACATTGTCCACTTCCTCTATCATCTTAACGAGATGCTGCGGCGGATTCATACCTGCAATCTTAAGTTTCACCTTAATCTTTTTAAATGTCTCTACAAGATATTCCGCAGCAGAATAATTCTCTGCAAGAGAAAGATTTCCATGATATAAAACATAATCACTGCTACCTTCCAAAATATTCACTTCTGTATATGCATTATAAGCAGTGACCTTATGAACATTCTTATATTTCTCAGAAAAATATTCGTAGTCTTTTTGAGATATAGCTAAAACAGCTTTAGCCTTATGCAAGACATACTCGAAATCTTTCAGCTTCATAACCTCCTGTTTAAGATAAAGTTTCTTCTTGGCATCGACTTCAACCTTTGCAAGCTGCTCATAATTTTCATGTTCCACATTATGCGCTCTCACTATGATGTTTCTATCTTTAAACTCATCGTGCGTCAAGATGCCACAGCAATGCAAGCCTTCAAGAAGTATAGGATAATCATCCTTCAAAAGGTTGTTTCTCAACTCCTCACAGTCACGAGAACATACAATATACGGAACTGGATTGAACAACTTAGAAACTCTAGACTCTCTCTTATAATAATTTACGGAATGACAGAAGCTCTCGAGATAGTCCGAATGTTCGCGTCCATATTCAAAACAATGCAAATGTATTTTAACACCTCGCTCCGAGAGTGCCTTTATTCTAAAGAAAACATCAATAACGCCGCCATAATTGGCAGGATATGGTATATCGAAACTGACGATATGCAAATGTTGATCAGATGTATTGCTCATAAATTTTTATCAATGTTTGTTCTTCGTTTTCCCAACATAACTCTTGAGCTGCGAAGTTAAGATTATTTTTCCATGTTTTCAAAGTCTCTTCATCAGAAAGAACTTCTTTGATTTTTTGTGCTATATGCTCCGGACTATGTTCCTCAATAAAAGTACCTATGTTATAATCTCTGATGATTCTTTCTATCTCGGTGAGATGCGACGCTATTATCGGGACATTGGCTTGAATGTAATCGAACAGTTTGTTTGGGAGACTGAAAAGGTAATTAAGGTTATTCGGTTTGTCTAAAGTAAAGCCGATTTCTGCCAAACGCGTAATTGCCATCATATCTTTATAAGGCATACGAGGGAAGAAACGCACCTTGTCATCCCAATTGTTTTCCTTCACTTTTTGTTTTAAAATAGGAAGTACATCGCCTCCACCTATTATCAAAAGTATACAATCGTTGAGATACTGCATCGCATCGACGAGTTCTTCCGAGCCACGATGTATGTTGATTCCAGAACCTTGAAGTATGAGTATATGCTTGTCTTCAGGAAGACTCATTTTCTCGCGCGTCGCTGCTTCTGGCAACAACTTACGCATCGGGATGTTTCTTATCACATGAACCTTGATGCCATATTTCTCTCTGAACAGACTTGCAATAGATTCATTAACAGTTATCATCTCCTTCATCTTCGGCAAAACGAACTCTTCTATCGTGCGCCATACTTTCTGTACCTTAGGACGGCTGACGAGTTCAGGAACTTCCGTAAAATATTCATGACTGTCGTAGATGAGTTTCTTTCTCTTTATTTTAGATACTAAAAATGAAGGCAATAAAGTATCGAGGTCATTCGACAAGAAGCAGTCGGCACGATGAAACATCAAGAAGAAAAACAGTCTGATATTATATTCTGCATAGAAAAGCGGACCTTTCTCGAATATAAGTTTCATACGATGAGAACGATAAGGACGCTCATCCATTTCGGGACTTTTTCTTTGCTTACGACCGACCAACAACACCTCGAA
>JAZRNQ010000189.1:0-2225 GCA_045648285.1 Bacteroidales bacterium
ACTATGACACACAAATATTACGATTTTTATATGCGCTTCCCTTCTGTTGAAGACGCTACCAAAGCTCAGGAATTTTACAACAACACACACAAGCCTCGTATCGGAGGAAAATTCGTCATCAATGATAACGGAGTTTGTTCTTTATCAATAACAGACGAATGTGAATTAATAGTTGACTTATATCAATTCGGAATGAAACGTTTTATCGTCGTGGATAATTATCACGGACAAAACCGTAAAGACGGCAAGATGTACTTCGACGTTCAAACCGACACTGACGTACTACTCTCTTTCTTGTATGATGATGAGATATTCGAAAACATCAATCAGTTTTTGAAAGAAGACATTTACAAAGACGGCTACGTCAACGAAGGCAGCAACTTCCCTCCTATCATCAAACGTATCATCGACGGAATGGGAATCGACGACCTTTATGATATGCTCAGCGTGAACGCACCGGGATTTGACATTTAATTTAATTCATAATTCATAATGCATAATGCATAATTTATTTATGTAGAGACGTATCAATGACACATATAAAATTAACAAACATTGATGCGTCTTATTATTTAAAATTGAAAATTGAAAACGGAAAATTTAAAGTTATGAAAAAGTTATTTCTCATTATTATATTGGCTTTATTCTTTAATGTCAACGGACAACAAACAACGGACAACGGATGTGAGCAATCAGCTATCAGCAATCAGCTGTCAGTAAATACCGGGATTATTCCGACTCCGCAATTTGCTGATATTTGTGATTTTAATAATTCGACAAATAATTTTGTTATAGACGAGTCTTGCTTACTCGTTGATATTGGTAAAAATGAAGAAATATCTAAAATCATCAATACTTTCAAAAATGATATTAAAGAAATAACAGGTGTAGATTTAAAAGTTTCAAAAAAAGGAAATAAAAAAAGGAATAATATCGTTTTTGGTATATATGATCCTGAAAAAATTGAACAAATCCAAAATGGTCCTAAAGATATAATAGGATTAGATAGTAGAGAAATAAATCCTCAAGAATATCATATAATTGTTATTGGAAACTATATAATGGTATCAGCTCCAACTCCTCAAGGTCTTTTCTACGGAGCTCAAAGTTTGAAACAGATAATACGTCACCAACTTCTCACAGAAAACAATCTGAACATTCCTTGGTATTACATTTTCGACTATCCTTCTCTTGAATATCGCGGATGGATGGACGACATCAGCCGTGGTCCTATTCCAACAACGGATTTCATCAAAGAACAGATTCGTCGCCTCGCCGAATACAAATTCAATTTCTTCAACCTTTATACAGAACATCTTTTCAAACTCGATGAATATCCAGACATCGCTCCTACCGATGGTCTCACCGCTGAAGAAATCAAAGAACTGACAGAATACGCAAAAGATTATTATATAGAATTTATCGGCAACCAACAATGTTTCGCTCATGCTGAAAAGACTCTCGACAATCCTTTCTACGACGACATCAAAGACACACGCTTCAACTTCAACCCTGGCGTTGAGGAGACTTACGAGTTTTTAGAGACATTGCTCGGAGAGACAGCACAAGCTTATGAGTCGAAATATTTCAACATCAACTGCGATGAGACTGAAGGTCTCGGCAACGGAAAAGCTAAATCATACGTCGACAGCCTCGGCTCAGAAAACGCCTACTGCCAACATATAAATAAGGTATATGACATCCTACAGAAATACGATAAAGACGTCATGATGTGGGGCGACATCATCGCAAAGAATCCTGAGATGATAAAACAACTTCCGGAAGACATCCAATTCATCGTCTGGAGTTACGGCGGTCGTGACAGCTTCGACGAGATGATTGCTCCTTTCAAAAACTCAGGTCACACTTTCTGGATTGCTCCAGGCGCAAGCTGCTGGGCATCGAGTTTCCCTTATATCGACAACTACATCAAGAACATCGCACACTTCAACCGCGACGGCTATAAAAACGGAGCTAAAGGCGTCATCAACACAGCTTGGGACGACTACGGCGAGACAATGTTCAACTCAACATGGCACGCAATGGTGTGGTGCGCTGAAACAAGCTGGAACACATTGAAGACTAACGACGAAGCCGAGAGAATCGAAAGAGAAAATATTTTCAACAAGAATTTTGAGATTCAATATTTTGAAGACAACAGACAACAGACAACAGACAACAGTCTTTGTCCACAGTCAGAATCAGCAATAAGTCATCTATACGAG
>JAZRNQ010000190.1:0-7003 GCA_045648285.1 Bacteroidales bacterium
TATAAACTTTAAACTTTAAAGAAATGAAAAAAGCAATCAAATATTCAATAATACTCTGCGTGATAAGTTGGGTTTATGCCGCTATCATGATTTTTGGATTGGGTATTAAAAATCCTTCAGACAATCCGATGAAATATACGAAAGGAGGCAATGATTTAATCAATGGTGCGTCAGGCGTATCTGGTTTTATCGTGATATCAATCGTTATCGCTATTATCTATGTCGTAGATAAGTATGTTTTGAAAGATAATATCTTTACTAAAACAATAGGGGAGGTATTGGAAGATGTCGAAAGATAAGGAAAATACTACCAAGAATTTTGCCTTGCGTCTCGATGCCAAGACAATGGAAGCTATTGAGAAGTGGGCAGCTGACGAATTCAGGTCCGTCAACGGACAGATTCAGTGGATTATTAATGAAGCATTGAAGAAGAACAAACGACTATAAAAACTGAAAACTGAAAGTTTAAAATGGAAAATAAATTTTCAATTTTCAATTTTCAACTTTCAATTTTCAATTACTAATACTCCACCCATTCCCAGTCTGCTTCTAGTACGTTTCTGCGGTCGGTACATTCGTCGTTTTTGCAGCTGAGGCTGATATTTTTCTTGTAGAATGTCACTCTGTATGTTCCGTCTAAACCATCGCATTCGTTGCCGTCGCTGGTGAATGTGATGAGATTGTTTTCAATGAAATAGTTTCCTGTCATAGGCTTTGAAGCATCTACATTAGAGAAATCGATGCGATAGCCGTATTCGTCTATTGTGATGAACGCTCCTTGTTCAGTGCTGTGCCAGCATCCGTTCAAGGTCTTTAACTCTTTGAATTCCTTTTTTATCTCTTTATCTTCTTTTGGAGTGTCTTGCTTCTGTGGAACAGTGGTTTCATTTTTTTGTTCTGTCTTCACTTCAACTTTGTCGGATTTTGTTTTGGCTTCATTTGCCAAGATTTCTGTCTTGACGATATCTTTTCCCTTTTCGACTTTAGTTATGTCTATGTTAAAATTCTTTAAGGTAAAAAGTATAGCTGCTGCTATCAACGATAGCACGATAAATATCAATAAAAACTTTGTGAAGAATCCGGAGTTAGCTTTATTTTTCTTAGTCTTAGCACCTTTTTTAGGAGAGCTTGTTTTCTTACCTTTTTTAGCTGTAGCCATGATAAATTTATTTTGTTGCAAGTTTAAGAAAAAAACTAGAATGAAAGGATAATTTTATTAAATTTGCCACCAAATTATTCAATATGCAAGAATCAATATTAATTTTAGATTTCGGATCACAAGTAACACAGCTTATTGGACGTCGTCTCCGTGAGATGAACGTTTATTGTGAGATCCATCCTTATAACAAGATTCCGGAATTGACACCAGATATTAAAGGTGTGATTCTGAGCGGAAGCCCATTCTCTGTCAGAGACGCTAAAGCACCTTACGTAGATTTGTCAAACATAAAAGGTAAGATGCCTCTCCTCGGAATTTGCTACGGTTCACAGTTCATGGCTCATCATTTCGGCGGTGAAGTCAATGGTTCAATAGCAAGAGAATATGGTCGTGCATCTCTCACCCTCGTTGATGAATCTTGTCCTTTATTCGAAGGCGTTAGCAAAGTAAACCAAGTGTGGATGTCACACGGCGATACTATCGCCCGTTTGCCAGAAAATGCACGCGTCATAGCAAGTACAGAAGATGTTGTCAATGCAGCATATAGAATCGATGGCGAAGAAACATACGCAGTTCAGTTCCACCCAGAAGTATCACACTCTTTGGAAGGTTCAAAGATGATTGAGAACTTTGCTAAGAAAATCTGCGGCTGCAAAGGCGATTGGACTCCAACATCATTCGTTGACAATATCGTTGAAGAACTCAAACAGCAACTCGGTGACGATAAAGTTATCTTAGGTCTTTCTGGTGGCGTTGACAGTACAGTAGCAGCTGTATTGTTGAACAAAGCAATCGGTTCAAACTTACATTGTATCTTCGTCGATAACGGTCTTTTGAGAAAGAACGAATTTGAAGACGTTATGGATTCATACAAAGACTTAGGTCTTAACGTAATCGGTGTTAACGCAGGTCCTTTGTTCTTGAGCAAACTCGAAGGCGTTACAGATCCTGAATTAAAACGTAAAGCTATCGGCGCTACATTCATCGAGGTATTCGAAGCAGAAGCTAAGAAGATTAAAGGCGCTAACTGGTTGGCACAAGGTACAATCTATCCAGACGTTATCGAAAGTGCTGGCATCGAAGGCGCTACATGTAAGATTAAGTCACATCATAACGTAGGTGGTCTTCCAGAAAAGATGAACCTTAAGATCGTTGAGCCATTACGCGCTTTGTTCAAAGACGAAGTACGTCGTGTTGGTCGCGCCTTGGGTATCAAGAAAGAACTCATCGGCCGTCATCCTTTCCCAGGACCAAGCTTGGCAATCCGCCTCTTAGGTGCTGTTACAGAAGATAAATTACGTATCCTCCGCGATGCTGACGAAGTTTATATCTCATCATTGAGAAACTGGAAATGCGAGTTGCCTCACGCTTCATTCCCAAATGAAATGGCAGACAACCTCTACGATAGCATCTGGCAAGCTGGAGCAATCCTCCTTCCTTGTAAGAGCGTCGGCGTGATGGGCGACGAACGTAGCTACGAATATACAATCGCTCTCCGCGCTGTTATTTCAACAGATGGTATGTCGGCAGACTGGGTACATCTCCCATACGAATTCCTTGCAAAAGTATCTAACGATATCATCAATAAAGTCAGAGGCGTTAACAGAGTATGCTACGACATCAGCTCTAAACCACCAGCGACAATCGAATGGGAATAATCAATGCATAATTCATAATGCATAATTCATAATTCTAGAGACGTGTCAATGACACTTGATAATAATATGTCATTGTTACGTCTCTGGATTTTTAAATGTATAATAAATAACATAAACCGTTGACAGTTGACTGTTGACAAAAAAATAATAATAACCACATCAACCGTTGATAGTTGTCTGTTGACTGTTGACTCAAAAAAATCATTAGAGAAAATTATGAAAACAATTAACTGGAAGAAAGAAGCTATCGCTTACTTCTACCTCATTTTCGGTAGTTTGGTGTTCGCTATCGGCGACATCTTATTCGTTAACCCTTACATCTTGGCTCCTGGTGGAACATACGGTCTTTCAAACGTATTGAACACAGTATGGCCTTGGAAAGTATCTCTCTATGCTATCTGCATGGATATTCCATTGTTAATCATCGGTACTTTAATCCTCGGACCTAAATTCGGTGTTAAGACTATCATCTCAACAGTCTTGATTTTCGGTTTTACTTACCTCATCGAAACATTCATCGGTTATGCTCCTATCGTTCATAACGGCATTATTGAAAACCCAACAGCAGTTAACCCAGAATGGTTACAAATTCCTCATAGCGAAGGTATTTACTTCATTCCAGATTACTTCTTAAATACTTTGGTATCAGGAGGTATCTACGGTTTGGCTATCGGTCTTATCTTCAAGTCTGGCGCAACATCTGGTGGTAGCGACATCATCTCAATGATTCTCCATAAATACACCAAGATCTCTCTCGGTACATTGGTTATGATCGTTGACTCAATCATCACTCTCACAACATTGATTGCTGAACCACAATTACGTCTCCCAGTTTATTCAATCTTGGTTATCGTTATCGAAGGTTGGATTATCGACCTCGTTGTTGACGGATTCAATAGCTACAAAACAGCATTCATCGTTACAGACAAGGCTGAAGAAGTTCGCAACATTATCGTTAAAGATATTAACCGCGGCGGTACATGCTTCTTCGGAAAAGGCTTATACAAAGGCGTTGACCGTAAGATGATTTATGTAACATTAACACGTCCAGAACTCGTTAAGTTGCAAACAGCATTGAAAGAAGTTGACCCAGATGCATTCGTAAACGTTGTGTCAAGCTCAGATATCTTAGGTAAAGGTTTCAAACCACTCGCTGAATAAAATGGCTGAGGTCTAATGACTAAAGGCTAATGATTAAGAGGAGCTGCTGTGAAAAGTAGCTCCTTTTTTATTATTTAAAGATATAGCTACGTCTTATACAATAAACTTTTTGTCTCGTAGTCTTGTGGTCTTGTGGTCTTTTTTATTATCTTTGTCACAAAATGTTCCTATTATAATATACGATGATAATGAAAGCTTTTAGAACTATTTTATCCTCAATGTTGGTATGTTTGAGCATTATGATTTCTGCTCCAGAAATGAAAGCTCAGCAAACTTTGAGGTCTCAGATTGTAACAGAATATGACGGCAAGCCTTATTATATTCATACAGTTCAAAAGAAGCAGTCGCTGAAAGATATCGCAGAGATATACGATGTTACGGTTTATGAGATTCTTAAAGAAAATAAGGATGTTAAAAATAGTGTGAAAGCTGGTGAGCTACTCAGAATTCCATATAAACATAAGGAAGAAGTTGTCGTTGTTGAGGATGTAGTCGTTGATACAATAATGAATGACACTACAGAATATGTTGAAGAATTTATCCTTCCTTCTTTTGATTCTGAAAGATTATATAAGGTGGCGTTGATGATGCCATTGTATCTGGAACAAATTGATGATGCTTTTTTAGAAGCAGAAGTGTCGAACAAGCAGCTGCTGGCAAAACCATTCTCTTACCTCCACTTCTATGAAGGATTTATGATTGCAGTCGACTCTATGGTGAGCCAATATGATATGAAACTCGATTTGAAAGTCTATGACGTCGATCAAGATACAAATAAAGTCGTATCTGCAATAAACGACCCTTGGCTTGTAAGCGCAGATGTTATCGTAGGTCCATTCCATGTCAAGGCTTTTGAAAAAGTGATGGCATTCGCAACGGAAAATGATATCTTGATTGTCAATCCAATGACCAACAGAGACGAACTTGTTATAGGTAACAGAAATGTCGTGAAAGTGAAGCCTTCCTATCGTTATCAGATGCATAAATTAGAGTCGCTCATTAGAGATAAATATACAGATAATAACGTGTTTATCTTTGCAGAAGATACCAATAGCATGGATTATGTCAATATGATTGAAGAGATTGTGTTGGAAAATATAAACGCTTATTCATTGGTGCCAAACAAACGTATCTTGAAGGTTGTGAAGAAACATCAGGATGCATGGGTGATAGAAGAGGTTGAGTTTAATGAAAATGAATATATGTCAGATAATGTGACTCTTAATGTGGCTGAGATAAAACAAGTCCCTGACGACAGCACTATGTTGAAGAATCAGGTTGTGTGTTACAATTATTCTGTCGACAGCTTGAACAAGGTAAAGGAAATAGCATCCTCAATACGTAATAATGTCTTTATCGTTTACGGTGAAAACAAAGTGTTCGCTACAGAAATATTAAATAAAATTAACATTCTTTCAGGGGAATATCCTTCAAAACTCATTGCATTGCCAGACTGGTCTAAGTTCGACAGATTGTTCAACGAAAACCTTATGAAGCTTAATACTGTATTTTTCGATGATGAATATACAGATTACGATACATACAGTGTCGGTAATTTTATATGCAAATTCAGGAACAATTACGGAACAGAGCCCAAAGACATAGCATATCATGGATTTAACATCGGATGGTATTTCTTGAATGCCTTGATGAATTATGGTGATGATATTAATATAGGTATTGAGTCATACGACATACCTTTGTTAAATACAAGATATTCTTTTGATAGAAGAAGCGCTTTAGATGGTACTGAAAATACATATTGGAATGTATATCAATATCAAAATTACGAGAAAAAACCTCTGCAATATGAATAGAATACTGATTTTTTTCATGATATGTACATTCTTGTTTTCATGTTCTGCAAATAAAGATAAGGATGTCGTCCGTTCATATTGGGAAAATGGTAATCTCAAATCGGAGTTGAGATACAAAGACGGCAAGCTTAATGGCGACTGCTGTTGGTATTTCTCAAATGGAAAGCCTGATATGAAAGTTTATTATAATATGAATGTCATGGAAGGCGAGGTGATGAGATGGTATGAGAACGGCAATATTCAATCTAGATATTATTTGAAAAACGACCAATACGACAGCATTTTCGAATCTTATAATGTGTTTGGAACACTCGTTAAAATAGAACATTATAAAGAAGGTGTCCTTCACGGAGAATACAAGCAGTGGTATGATAGCGGAAAACTTTTCACGGAGGGTTTATATAATGACGGAATGCTTCATGGAAAATGGATGATGTATTATGAGAACGGTGCTGTAGGCTCTGTTGCTACATACGAAAACGGAACAGGATTACAAAAAGGATATTCTCCAGACGGTACTCTGATAACCGAGATAAAATATAGAGATAATGTTAGGGATGGAGAAGAGATACAATATAATAGAGATGGTACGGTGAAGGAAATATTGTTGTGGGAATCTGGTGAATTCGTGAAAAATATTAACAAATAAAGATAAAAAAAATAAAGAAAAAATATTTATCTAAATATTTGGAAATTGTTAATTAAAAACGTTACCTTTGCGGAACGAATAAAAGATAAATTAACATTAGTTATTAACCTTAATAAAAAATAAAAAAGTAATGAACGTACAAACCATTATGACAAACTTGGAAGCTAAGCATCCAGGTGAAAAAGAGTATTTACAAGCAGTTCGCGAAGTTTTGGAATCAGTTGAACACGTATACAATCAACATCCAGAATTCGAAAAAGCAAGAATCGTTGAACGCTTAGTAGAACCAGATCGCGTTTTCACATTCAGAGTTGTTTGGGTTGACGATCAAGGTGAAGTTCAAACAAACATCGGTTACCGTGTACAATATAACGCAGCTCTCGGTGCATACAAAGGCGGTCTCCGTTTCCACCCAGCAGTTAACGTTTCAATGTTGAAGTTCTTAGGCTTCGAACAAATCTTCAAAAACGCTTTGACAAACCTTCCACTCGGTGGTGGTAAAGGTGGTGCTGACTTCGATCCAACAGGAAAATCAGACGCTGAAATCATGCGTTTCTGC
>JAZRNQ010000191.1:0-8110 GCA_045648285.1 Bacteroidales bacterium
ATTGACAGACTTCCATCTTTGTTTGAGGGTTTTATGAGCGCATTTGAAGAAGAAAGTGAAAACTATGAGACTTATGAAAATTAGGTTATAGAACACAATGTTAGAATCCTTCGTGAGAGAAGTGAAATATAAGCATCTTGATATTTCAAGGTGCTTTTTTATTGAATTTTAATAGTTTAATAAAATAATATAAAAATCTTAAAAAAAGCTTGTAGGATATAAATTTATTACCTATATTTGCAATGTTAACTTTAAAACTAAGATTTATGCCCGAATTATTTAGAATGTTTGGATTGAAATTTCATTTTTGGTCCAGAGAGCACGAGCCAATACACGTGCATGTAGAAAATGCTGATGGTGAAGCAAAATATGATATTTTTCCAGAAGCAGTGAGATTAAATGAAAACTATGGGATTAAACCCAAAGATTTGAAACTAGCAGAATCTATTCTTGAAGAGAATAAAGATTTGATAATCTTTAAATGGAAGAAATACTTTGGAAAAAATAAATAAATCAAAGTGTTTGATATGAATTAAAACATAAAAATTTAATAGCTATGATAATCACTAAAATCTGGTTTGAGAATGACCGCATTTATGGCCTTACAGACGATGGCCGCACTTTGTGGCAATCATTGTTGTATTATAGGCATTTGAGGTATGCAACAGATGAAGAAAGAGAGCAATATCGTATAGGTCACTTTGGTATTCATTGGGAGAAACTTGATGAGGACGTGTCTTTCGAGAGTTTCGAATATGATGACCCAGAACCTGTTGGTATCTCAAAATTCTTTCTTTCTCATCCGGAAATAAATGCATCTGCGATAGCTCGTAGGTTGGGAATACAACAGAGTCTGTTTGCAGCTTATATCAACGGAACTAAAAAGCCAAGTAAGGAACGAGAAGAGCTGATTCTGAACGAGATAAGAGCATTGGGTGCAGAACTGCAAAATACGAGTTGGTGATTACTTGCTAACTCAAAAAAATCACTACTTTTGCACATTATTTAAAATTATGTAGTAATGAAAAAGTTTATTATGGGATTAAGCGTTTTTGGATTGCTATGTAGTTGTAATACAGGCAACCAACAGACAACAAATGGCGACTTTAAATATCTCGTCGATGAATTCGCTGACATTAAAATCATGCGTTACCAAATTCCTGAATGGGAAAACCTTTCTCTTCAACAAAAGGAATACCTTTATTATTTAGGCGAGGCTGCTAAATGCGGACGCGACATTCTCGCAGACCAGAATTTTAAGTACAACCTCACAGTGCGCAAGACTAACGAGGCTATCCTTAATTCTTACAATGGAAACCGCGAGACTGAAGAATTCAAAAACTTCGTGACTTACGCAAAACGCGTCTTCTTCAGCAACGGCATCCATCATCATTATGCAGAAGATAAATTCTTCCCAGAAATCACTGAAACTTATTTCGCAGAACTCGTGAAAAACTCTGACGCTAATCAACTTCCTTTAGCTGAAAATGAGACTGTAGAAGAGTTCTTGACATTCATCACTCCTGTAATCTTCGATAAGGATTTATATGCAACACGCAGAAGTGGGGAAGAGGACATCATCAAAAATTCTGCTACTAACTTCTACAAAGGCGATATCTCTAAAGAAGAAGTAGAGAAGTTCTACGACGATATGAGAGTGCCAAACGACGCAACTCCAATATCTTATGGTTTGAATTCACAACTCGTGAAAGAAAACGGCAAGATTTACGAAAACGTTTATAAATCAGGCGGTCTCTACGGTGAAGCTATCGACCAAATTATCTTCTGGCTCGAAAAAGCTAACACAGTGGCAGAAAACGACGCTCAACGTAATTACACTAATCACCTTATAAATTATTACAAGACTGGTGACCTTAACACTTGGGATGAATATAACGTAGCTTGGGTGCAGGATTCAGTCTCTGCAATCGACTTCGTTAACGGCTTCATCGAAGACTATGGCGACCCAATGGGAATGAAAGCTACTTGGGAAGCTGTTGTAAACTTCAAAGACATGGAAGCTACAAAACGCGCTGAACTTATCAGCCAAAATGCTCAGTGGTTCGAAGACAACTCACCTGTTGACGAACGTTTCAAGAAGAAAGAATGTAAAGGCGTCACAGCAAAAGGCATCATCGTCACAACATTGGCTGGCGACTGTTTCCCAGCGCCTCCAATTGGTATCAACCTTCCTAATGCCGACTGGATCCGTAAGGATTATGGTTCAAAATCAGTTACAATCACTAACTTGATGGACGCATACGACAAAGCAGCTCAGGAATCACCAAAGAGTGTCTTGGCAGAATTCGCTTACTCACAAGAAGAAATCGACCTCTGCAAGAAATATGGTTCTAATGCTGACGTGGTACACACCGACTTACACGAATGTCTCGGTCACGGTTCAGGACAGCTTCTTCCAACAACACAGCCTAACGCATTGAAAGAATACAACTCAGCACTCGAAGAAGCACGCGCTGACTTATTCGGTCTCTATTATTGTGCTGACCCAATCATGGTTGAACTCGGCATTATGCCAGACATGGAAGCTTATAAGGCAGCTTACGCTAACTTCATCCGTAATGGTATAATGAGCCAGCTCTCACGTATTGAACTCGGTAAAAACGTGACAGAATCACACATGCAAGACCGTAAGCTCATCTCAGAATGGTGCTACGAAAAAGGCAAGGCTGACAATGTAATTGAAAAGATCGTTAAAGACGGCAAGACATATTTCGTTATCAACGATTATGAAAAATTACGTGCTTTGTTCGCTGAACTCCTCAAAGAAATTCAACGTATCAAATCAGAAGGCGACTATGAAGCTGGTAAACAACTTGTTGAAACATACGCTGTTAAAGTTGACCCAGAATTACACAAAGAAGTTAAAGAACGTTACGATGCTTTGAACCTCAGACCTTACGGCGGTTTCATCAATCCAGACATTGTTCCTGTAGAAAAAGGCGGTAAAGTCGTTGATTACGTCATCAACTATCCAAGCGACTTCGTACAACAACATTTGGATTATGGCAAGAAATACGCTTTCTTGAAGGAAAACCACGCAGCTCCAACACATCTCGTCGTTGACATGCTTTACGATTTCATCGATGGCTCATTGGCATGTGGCAACGCAGAAGAAGCTGTCAAGGAAGTCGTTAAATACATCAACGCACATCCAGAGCAAGAAGTCATTTACATCACAGACTGTCATCCAGCAAACCACAGCTCATTTGCAGAATTCGGCGGCATCTGGCCATCACACTGCGTTGAAGGAACACGCGGCGGCGCGATACACGAAGCATTCTATACAGATGTAGTGAATCCAGCTAACCGTCCAGACCCAGCACGCAACATCTTCCGCAAAGGCTGCAAGCAAGACGAAGAACAATATTCAGGTTTTGAATCTGTCAACAGCAATGGCGTTGCTTTGAAAGACTACGCAAACAAAGACGTCGTTATCAGCGGCATCGCAACAGAATATTGCGTCAAGAACACAGTAGAAGAATTCCTCAACTCAGGACGTAACATAGAGTTATTACTTGAAGGCCTCGGCTATGTCGATTTTGAAGGACATAAGAAGACAATCAAGGAGTTGGAAGAAGCTGTTACTGTGGTTAAGTAAATTGAAAATTGAAAGCTGAAAATTGAAAGTTTCAAATTTGCTGATAGCTGACTGCTGACAGTTCAAGAAAAATCCTCGGGAGAGATTCCGGGGATTTTTTTTATGTTACGTAACTATTATTAAAACTAATAGGCTCAAAAAGAAAGCGAGGCTGTTGACCCCGCTTTAAATGTTTTCACAACGGAATAATCCTTATTGTGAATTGCTTAAATTATGTACTGCAAAAATAAACAAATATTATTACGAAAAAGTTTTTTAAAAAATATTTTTTTACATAACTTTGAAGTCTTCTTATGAATAAATAAAAACAACATATATGAAAAGGATATTAGGTTTAGACTTGGGAACAAACAGTATTGGATGGGCGTTGGTGAATGAAGCTGAAAATAAAGAAGAGAAATCTTCAATTGTAAAATTGGGAGTAAGAACAATTAGTTATGATAATTTTGTGAGTACGGATACGGGTAAATCTTGTATGGATGCTGAAAAAGATTTCCGTGGTGGGAAAGGTATTTCTTGTAATGCTGGTAGAACAAAAGATCGTTCAGCACGTCGTAATTTGCAGCGTTATAAATTGCGTAGAGAAAACCTTATTGAAGTTTTAAAGGAGAATAAGATAATAACTGATGATTCCATTTTATATGAAAACGGCAATTGTTCGACTTTTGAAACTCTTCGTTTAAGAGCAAAGTCTGTTACAGAAGAAATTTCATTGTCAGAATTTGCTAGAGTTTTGTTGATGATCAACAAGAAACGTGGTTATAAGAGCAGCAGGAAAGCTAAATCTACAGATGAAGGTCAACTGATTGACGGAATGGAAGTGGCGAAACTTTTATATGATAATAATTGGACGCCAGGAGAATTTGCTTATCAACTGTTAAAACAAGGAAAAAAATATATTCCAGATTTTTATCGTTCTGATTTACATGATGAATTTGATAGAATTTGGAATTTTCAAAAACAATTTTATTCAGATATTCTTACTGATGAATTAAAAGAAAAACTTTATGGTAAGAATGAAAAACAGACTTGGGCAATATGTCAACAACCATTTAATATCGTAGGAATAAAAAGAGAGACGAAAGGCGAAGAACTCAAAAAAGAGAACTATTTGTGGAGAGTGAATGCGTTGACACAGAAACTTGATTTGGAACAATTAGCTATTGTTATTTCCAAAATCAATGTAAATATAAATGGTTCTAGCGGATATTTGGGAAATATCAGTGACAGAAGTAAAGAGTTGTTCTTTAATAAACAAACTGTCGGACAATATCTTGTAAATAAATTGAATGAAGATCCTCATTATAGCTTAAAAAATAAGGTTTTCTATCGCCAAGATTATTTGGATGAATTTGAGACTATTTGGGAAAAACAAGCACAATATCATAAAGAATTAAATAATGAATTGAAAAAAGAAATTCGTGATATTGTTATATTTTATCAAAGACCATTGAAGTCGCAAAAAGGTTTGATAAGTGTTTGTGAATTAGAAGGTAAATTTGTTGATATTTTAGTAGATGGCAAGAAAAAGAAAAAAGTCATAGGACCTAAGGTTTGTCCTAAATCATCTCCTTTATTTCAAGAGTTTAAAATCTGGCAAATATTAAATAATATTCAGGTTTCAGGGAAAATAATTCCTAATGAAAATACAGATTTGTTTGGAACTGAAACATCTTACATAAAAGGAAAACGTTTTCTTAATCAAGAAGAAAAAGAGATTCTATTTGAAGAATTAAATGTAAAAGAAAATCTTACGAAAAATGAAGTTCTTAAATTGCTATTTAAAAATGCTTCTGAACTTGATTTGAATTATAGAACAATAGAAGGTAATAGGACAAACGCATCTTTGTTTAAAGCCTATCAGACTATAATAGATATGTCAGGTCATGGTGAGTATGATTTTCTCAAAATGCCAGCAAGGAAATCTGTTGAAATAATAGAGTCTGTATTTTCAGGATTAGGTTATAATACTGATATTCTACATTTCGATGCAGAATTACAAGGCGTTGATTTTGAAAAGCAATCTGCATATCAATTGTGGCATTTGTTGTATTCTGCCGAAGATGACAATTCTAAAATAGGAAATGAGAAACTCGTTGATAAAATTACAGAATTGTTTGGCTTTGAAAAGGAATACGCTAAGATTTTAGCTTCTATAGTCTTCCAACCAGATTACGGAAGTTTAAGTACGAAAGCAATTCGTAAAATTTTACCTCATCTAAAAGATGGTCTTGATTATAGCGTTGCTTGTGAGTATGCTGGTTACAGACATTCTAAAAAATCTTTAACAAAAGAAGAATTAGAAAATAAGGTACTGAAAGACCGATTGGAACTATTGCCACGAAATAGTCTGCGTAATCCGGTAGTTGAAAAGATTCTTAACCAAATGATTAATGTAGTTAATTCTGTAATTGATGCATATGGAAAACCAGATGAAATAAGAATTGAATTAGCACGAGAACTGAAGAAGAGCGCACAGGAACGAGCGGAAATGGTTGAGACTATCAATAAAACTACAGCGGAACATGAAAGATATCGTGAAATTCTACAAAAAGAATTCGGAATTCAAAATGTTAGCCGTAATGATATTATAAGGTATAAATTATATCTTGAATTGGAAAGTAATGGCTTTAAGACTTTATATTCAAATACTTATATTCCTCAAGAAAAATTATTTTCTAAAGAGTTTGATATTGAACATATAATTCCACAAGCAAAATTGTTTGATGATTCTTTTTCAAATAAAACTTTAGAATCGCGTGCGATAAATATTGAAAAGGGAAATATGACAGCATACGATTATATTCGTGAAAAATATGGTGATAAATATTTGGAGGAATATCGAAATAAAATTGAGAAATTGTATGCTGATAAAGTTTTGAGTAAAACAAAATACACCAAATTATTAACAGAAGAAGCTAATATTCAAAGCGGTTTTATTGAAAGAGATTTGCGTGACACTCAATATATTGCAAAGAAGGCTCGTGAAATACTGGAGGAAATTGTGAAATTTGTTGTGCCAACAACTGGCATCGTTACAGATCGCCTGCGTGAAGATTGGGGCCTAGTTGATATTATGAAGGAACTTAATTGGGATAAATATCATAAACTTGGATTGACGGAATATTATGAAGATCGTGACGGAAGAAAAATCGGCAGAATAAAGGATTGGTCAAAAAGAAATGACCATCGACATCATGCGATGGATGCTCTTACAATTGCTTTTACAAAACATAGTTATATTCAATATCTTAACAATCTTAATGCCCGTATCCAAAAAGGTGTTGACGATTATATAGATTTGGATATGGTTGAATTTAAAGATTTGGATAAAAAAGACCGTTCTGCAGCAGTTTATGCAATTGAAAGAAAAGAGTTGGAGCGAGATGATCATGGTAAATTAAGGTTTAAGTCACCAATGCCAAGGGAAGAATTCCGTTCTGAAGCTAAGAAACATTTGGAAAATACTTTGATTTCAATCAAAGCTAAGAATAAAGTTGTGACTAAAAATATAAATAAAGCAAAGAATAGTGTCACGACAGAAATAAAGACTGTAAATGGTGAAAATAAGATTGTCAAAGGTCAAGTTGCGTTAACTCCTCGTGGTCAGTTGCATAACGAAACCGTTTATGGTAAGATTAAACAATATGCTACAAAAGAAGAAAAAGTGGGTGGCAATTTTGATTGTGACAAGATAATGACTGTTGCTGTAAAACGTTATAGATTGGCATTGTTGAAACGTTTACAGGAATTTAATAATGACCCTAAAAAGGCATTTACTGGTAAAAATAGTTTGGATAAAAATCCTGTTTTTGTAGATGAAATGCATGCCGAACAAGTGCCTTTGAAAGTTAAACTGGTTTCCTTTGAAGATCAATATACGATTCGTAAACCAATTGCTCCTGATTTGAAAATAGAGAAGGTTATTGATGCGGGAATTAGAAATATTCTTGAAGAACGTTTGAAAGAATATGGTGGCGATGCAAAGAAGGCTTTCTCCAATCTTGATGAAAATCCAATTTATCTTAATAAGGAAAATGGCATTACTATAAAAAGAGTTAAGATTAGAGGTGTAAGCAATGCAACTGCATTACACGATAAACATGACCATCTTGGAAATCTCATTCTTGATGACGAAGGTAATACACAACCTACAGATTTTGTAAGTACAAGCAACAACCATCATGTGGCTATATATCGTAAGCCATCATTGGATAAGAGTGGACAAATCAAGACTGATGATGAAGGTAACGTAATTTATGAATTAGAAGAAAATGTTGTATCATTCTTCGAAGCCACAAGTCGTGTTAATGCAGGATTGCCAATCATTGACAAAGAATACAAGAAGGAAGAAGGTTGGCAGTTTTTGTTCACAATGAAGCAAAACGAGTATTTCGTTTTCCCTCGTTACGAAACTATTGTTGATGAAAATGGCAATGAACAACAAATAAAGACTTTTGACCCTAAAGATATTGATTTGATGAACCCTGA
>JAZRNQ010000192.1:0-13616 GCA_045648285.1 Bacteroidales bacterium
ATTAAATTACTCTATTCGCTATCTGCTGAAGAACAGAGGTAACTCGGCGACACGTATTATTTCTTTGTCGTTAGGCTTGATAGTGGCTCTTGTTATCATTTCTTTTGTGGGACTGAAACTGTCGTATAACAGTTTTTTCCCAGATAAAGAGAGGATATATCAGGTGTGGAATATCTCGCCTCAGTTCGGCTTGAATGGGGTTAACAATCACATGGTTATGCCACTCGCACCTAATATGGCAAACGACATTCCTCATATTGAGGCTGCAACGCATTATGTCGATAATCTCCTTCAGATAAATCATAATGGAAATAATATTGACGTGTCAATGTTGAATGTTAACCAGGATTTCTTTGAAGTTCTTGACTTCGGTATGATTAGCGGTGACGCTCGTCGTGTGTTGTCGGAAGAGGGTAGGGCAGCTAATGAAGTACTCATCTCTAAGAGACTGTCTGACATATTATTTGGAAAAGAAGATCCTCTTGGAAAGATGATAGAAACGACGCATGAAAACAAATATGTCGTTGGCGGTGTGTTTAAAACGCCTCCAGTAAATAACACCATCGGTCAGTTTGATATGCTTTGTTTTATCGATTATCGTAACGGAGATTATAACTGGACAGGTTCCGACCGTTATCCTACATATTTCAAATTGCGTGAAGGCTGTGATATAGCTGAAGTTGAGGCTCAGATGGATGAGTTCGTAAAACGTTATCCTGACTACAAATACTATGTTGATAAATGGCAGCTTAGTTTCAGTTTCATTCCTATAGATAAAAGTATGTTTTTTAAAACTAATATAAAACAGACTTCTATCTTGCTGGGAACGATAGGTTTTGTTGCAATGCTGATAGCGTGTCTCAATTATGTTTTGCTCACGATTTCGTCATTGTCTCAAAGAAGTAAGACAATAGCGATGCTGAGATGTAATGGCGCAAAAAGAAACGATATATTTAACATGTTGATTTTTGAGACATTGCTGATTTTATTCGTTGCGATATTATTGTCTATTTTGATAATAATGTGTTTAAGCAAAGAAATATCAGAGATGTTTTTTGATGTGAAAGTGCTGTTTGCATTGGAAAGGATTTGGATTCCTACTGTGGTGTGTGTCGTTGCGTTTCTTGTGGCTGGTTTGATTCCTGCTGTAATATTTTCATCGGTAAAGTTGCATTATGCTTTTCGTGGTGGTTTTGAGAATCGTAAATGGTGGAAGAAGACGCTCCTTTTTGTGCAGATTTCTTGTACAACAGCTATAGTGATTTTTCTTGGCACTACGATGCGCCAGTCTGAATATGTCTTGACAGCAGATCATGGCTATAAATATGATAAGATTATGACCGTCTGTATTCCTGGGACAACGACGACGCAGCTTACGATACGCGATGAACTTTTGAAGCAGACATGCGTGGAAGATGTCGGTATTTCGTTAGGTTATCCTGTCTGGGGTTATTCTGGCAATCCAATCTATGACTCTCAGTGGAATCTGCTTTTCTCATGCCGCTGGGAGATAGCCGATGAGCATTATATCCCGACGATGCAGATGAAAATTGTTGAAGGCCGTAATTATACAGCTACTGATGCTCCGAATAAGGTGCTCGTAAATGAGGCGTTTGTTGAATATCATGGTTTTACTGATAGTCCTATAGGCAAGGTCTTTTATAAAGGTGACAACGGCACATACGAAATAGTTGGAGTTGTCGCTGATTATCAGATGGGAGGCGGATGGGTGCAGCCTATAGTGATACATCCATTCCATGCTTATCTTGACGAGAACAGAGTCAATACATTTCAGTTTAATATCAGGATGACTGATTTTTCAGCTGAAAATATTAAGACAATAAAAAATATAATTGATGAATTTTACACTTCAGCTTGGCAATATAGTTTCGTAACATTCAATGAAAGAATGAAAGATAACTATTATCAGTTCCGTCATTTGCGTAATGTAGTTCTGATTGCAGCTCTGGTGACATTGATAATCTCGTTGATTGGACTGATTGGATATTTGGGTAATGAGATGCAGTCGAGGAGGAGAGAAATAGCGATTCGTAAGGTCTGTGGCGCTACGGTGTCTGAAGTGATTAAAAAACTGAGTTTGAATATTTCTTTGGTAGTGTTGCCTGCAATAACAATAGGTGTTGTTGCGGCTGTTATAGGTGGACGTTATTATCTTGAGATGATAAGAACTGATTCTAATTTAGTTACATCACTGTCATTTTGGATTTTTCTTGCCGGAGTGATATTAGTGCTTTTCATCATCTATGCAGTAAATATTTTGTGTTTTTGGAAAGCAGCAAACGAAAACCCTGTGGATGTATTGTAGAGACGCGTCAATGATTCCAATAAAAATAAACAATATATCGTTGACACGTCTCTTGTTAATTGAAAATTGAAAACGGGAAATTGAAAATAAATCTCACGTAAAGACGCACGGCCGTGCGTCTCTACCCGAGAGGAAAACAAAAATGAATTATTAACCCAGGACAAAGTCTGTTGTCTGTTGACTGTTGTCCGTTGACATTAAAAAGCTAAATAAATGAAAATAGCATTAAAAAACTTCTTGATGACATTGAAACGTTATAAGATGGCGTCGTTTCTGAACATCGCTGGTCTGACCATCGCTTTTGCGGCGTTTTATGTCATAGCCTCGCAGGTTGTTTATTCTCTGACGTATAATCATTCTCTCAAGGATTCTAATCGCACTTATTACGTGGCAGCTCTGCAGAAATGGAACGACGAGTGGAGCCTGAACTGTCCTAATCCTTTATGTTATGAGGTGGCAGACATCATGCCAGAGGTGGAAGCGATGGCGTCGATGAAACCTTATTATTTCCCTGATAAGGTATATGCCAAGGTGAACGGACATGACTTCGAGAAGTTTCCTTACGGCATAACAAATTGTAATTTTTCAATAACGGATGTCTTTGACTTTAAGATATTGTCAGGTAATATACAAGACTTCAATGTGCCTAATGCTGTAATCATCTCTGAATCAGCTGCCAAGATGATGAATGTGGAAGTAGGCTCGCTAATTTATACCGAAGGCGGTGAGAGAATGGATAGCGGAATACCAGAGAATTCTTTTTCGGTAGTGGCAATCTTCGAAGATTTTGACGACAACACTTCTCTTTCTTCTCGTCCCATCTTTTTAAATGATGAACGTAAGGATGGAATGACCAACAACAACTGGAACTATCGTGTCATTGTCCGTCTTAGCGATGAGTCGTCTGAAGAGAAGTTTGTGGATTTGTGGCAAAAGAGATATGCCGAATGGTACTTCGAACAGACACGTGAATATGTAAAACGTTTTGGCACTGATGAAGAGAAGGCTTCTTTAGAAGAAATGCTAAACAAAGAGATAGATGAAAGTGGATACGTCGTAGATGAAATGATGAAAGTTCCGATACGTCTTGTTCCTTTCGATGAATTATATTTCGAGACAGAGTTTAGTGGCAACAGCATGTCGCAGACTTTAGTGATGATAGCCATCGCCCTTGTAATTGTGATTGTCGCCTTCATCAACTTCGTTAATTTCTTCATGGCTCTCGTGCCAATGCGAATGAAGGCTGTCAACATCTGCAAGGTGTATGGAGCCGACCAAAGAACACTGCGCTGGAATTTCATCTTCGAAGCTATTGGTCTTGTGCTGATAGCGTTGCTGCTGGCGTTGTATTTAGTATTCGCAATACAAGACACTTTCATCTCTAATTATGTGACATGCTCTTTGGCGTTGAGCGACAATATTATGACGATAATAATTGTATCGTTGATAGCATTGACGATAGCTGTTGTGTCAGCCGTTTATCCAGCTTTTTATATCACGAAGTTCAATGCGTCATTGGCAGTCAAAGGCGGATTCGCTTATTCTAAATCAGGTAGATACCTCCGTTCGGGACTTGTCTCTATTCAATATGTTGTCTCCATGATTTTGATTATCGTCACGGCAGTTTTCTTTCTTCAATATCGTTATATGATAAGGTATGACCTTGGCGTGGATAAGGAAAACGTATATTCATTCTCAGCAGACATACCGGCTCATCAAGGGGAGACATTTATCTATAAGTTGGAATCTCATTCTCAGATTAAGGAAGTGACGGCTTCGTTGAGTTCTTTCTTCGGAAGTTATTCCAGCATCAACGGACGTATTTTAGGTGAGGACGTTTATCTTATTAACGTATGGTATGTACGTCATAACCTTCCTGAATTTTTTAGGATACCTATAATTCATGGAGAAGGACTGAGAAACATAAATGATGTGTTGATAAATTCTTATGTGAACAAAGGCGTTGGCTTGAAATTAGGTGACTTCATTGACGAAGGCTGTGAGGTGAAGGGAATTATTGATAATATTTACAATCTCTCATTGAAAGACGGTCATGTAAATTCAGCATACTATTGTTCTGATAATTATAATAATTTCTATTTCCGTACGCATAAAAATGCTGATATTGAAGCTATATGCGATTATGTGAAGAAATGTGTCAAAGAAGTTGCGCCTAATGCGTATGAGCCTGACGTACAGATTCTCGACGAAAACATAAAACGTATCTACGGTGATGTCAAGAAGCAGATTGTTCTCATCGGCATCTTCGCTTTGATAGCTATAG
Source organism: Bacteroidales bacterium (assembly GCA_045648285.1). Taxonomy (GTDB): domain Bacteria; phylum Bacteroidota; class Bacteroidia; order Bacteroidales; family F082; genus Limimorpha. The sequence goes on from JAZRNQ010000192.1 coordinate 4,611, forward strand.
TCATCTCGCTTATGGGAATATTCGGTATTGTTCTTTTTGAGACGCAGCACCGTCGTCGTGAGATAGGAATACGCAAGGTATATGGTGCGACAACCGAAAATCTTATCATTATGCTTGTCAGAAGATATGCTGTGATAGTAGTAATGTGTTTCATTGTGGCAGCGCCAGTTGCGTACTATATCACCTCTCGATGGTTAGAGCAGTTTGTCAACAGAATCACCATGCCGTTATGGATTTATCCTGTCGTCCTGTTGCTTATAATGACAATCACGGTTTTGATAGTCTCGCTGCGCTCATTGAAAGCAGCAAACGAAAACCCTGTGGATGTGTTGTAGAGACGCGACAATGATTCCAATAAAAAAAAACACACATTGACACGCCTCATGAATTGAAAATTGAAAACGGAAAATTGAAAATAAATCTCACGTAAAGACGCACGGCCGTGCGTCTCTACCCGAGAGGAAAACAAAAATGAATTATTAACCTAGGACAAAGTCTGTTGTCTGTTGACTGTTGTCCGTTGACATAAAAAAATACTTTCGGAAAAAATGTATTTTTTACCACCTAAAATGACGGAAAAAATGTATATTTGCATACCTGAATTTTTGGAAAAAATGTATTTGTTATGCTTAAGCGAAAGATTACCAATAAAATAGAAGATTATTTGAAAAGCGATTCTGATAGGGTCCTTATTATTGATGGTGCGAGACAAATAGGTAAATCGTTTATAATACGTTATGTTGGACAACGCTTGTTTGAGAATTTCATAGAAATAAATATGGAAGAGGATAAAATGAACGAGAGGTTGTTTGCAGAGGCAACTTCTGTGGAGAAATTTTATTTAGCGTTGAGTGTTTTCGCCGGCGATAGAATGAAGGATCGCAATTCAACATTGATATTCATAGATGAGATTCAAGCATATCCTTATCTTCTAACCTTGTTGAAGTTTCTCAAGGCAGATAACAGATTCAGATTCATAGCAAGTGGTTCTTTGTTGGGAGTGACATTGCAAAAAACACAATCTATACCAATAGGAAGTATTGAACGTGTTCACATGTATCCAATGGATTTTGAAGAGTTTCTGTGGGCAAACAATGTGGGAACTTCTTTCATTGATGAAATGCGTAAATTATACCAACAACAAGAATCTTTGTCAGAAGCTTTGCATAATAAAATAATGACACTCTTCAGATATTATCTTTTAGTCGGTGGTTTTCCTGCTGCTGTAAACTCATTTGTTAATAATCATAATATATCTGAGGTTAGAAGCATTCATAATGATATATATGAATTGTATGCTGATGATGCTGCAAAATATGAAAACGAATCAAGCAGAAAGTTGAAAATTCAACGCATTTATACGATGATTCCATCGTCTCTTGAAAGTGCTAAAAAAAGAATTGTTATAAAAGACATTGAAAATAAAGTAGGTAAACGAACCAGCGATTATCAAGATGAGTTTGATTATCTTGTGTCTTCGGGAATTGCTCTTGAAGTTGATGCTATAAGTCAACCAACGTATCCGCTAATTCAGAATGCAGGCAAGAATCTGCTAAAATTATATATGAACGATGTCGGTCTGTTTACGGCAATATTATATAAGAATAACATAAAGCCTATAATAGAAGATATAAATAGTATTAACTTAGGTGCTGTTTATGAAAATGTTGTTGCACAAGAATTTAAGGCTCATAAATATAAATTGTATTATTATGACAATAAGAAAAATGGCGAAATAGATTTTCTTATAGATGATAGTGAATCTCTTTCTGTATTGCCTGTTGAGGTTAAATCGGGTAAAGATTATACTGTTCATAGTGCTCTGACGAAGTTTATGAATAATAATGATTATAATATAGTTAAGTCTGTTGTCTTATCTAATGAAAGAGATATTTTTGTTAGAGATGGAATACTATATTTGCCAATATATTATGTGATGTTTATATAACAAATTAACTCCTCCTCTTATGTCCAAAAAAGGTAAACTTCTCATCGTTGATGATAACACTAATATCTTGTCGGCTGTCAAGATGCTGACGGAGAACTATTTCGAGAAAGTGATAACTCTCGATTCTCCTAAGTCGCTCGTATCTACAATACAGTCTGAATCGCCTGATGTGATTCTCCTTGACATGAATTTCCACGCAGGCATCAACACTGGCAACGAAGGTATCTTTTGGCTCAATGAGGTGAATAATAAATTCCCGAAAATCAAGGTGGTGCTCTTTACTGCCTACGCCGACGTCAACCTCGCAGTGCGTGCCATGAAGGACGGCGCTCACGACTTCATAGTGAAACCTTGGGATAACGAGAAACTTATCGAGACTCTTCTTGATGCTTACGACGAGACTCGTGCAAAAAAGAAAGCTTCTAAAGTAAATTCTGCAAATAATGTGTCGTCAATGTTCTGGGGAGCGTCTCCCGAGATGCAGCGTATCAGAAACATTGTCGAACGTGTGGCTGTCACCGATGCTAACATCATGATTACCGGCGAGAACGGTACTGGTAAGGAGGTGCTGGCTCGTGAGATTCACCGACTTTCATCGCGTCGTAACAATGAGATGGTCTCTCTCGATATGGGCGCGATACCAGAGACGCTCTTCGAAAGCGAGCTGTTCGGTCATAAGAAAGGTGCCTTCACCGACGCTCATTCCGATAGAATGGGTAAGATGGAAGCTGCTAACAACTCGACGCTCTTCATGGACGAAATCGGTAATATGCCGCTGCATCTGCAAGCTAAATTGCTCACCGCTCTTCAAAACAGAAATGTCACTCGTCTTGGAACGAATACGCCTATAAACATCGACATTCGTCTCATAACAGCAACGAATCGTAATTTGTTTGAGATGGCTGAGAAAGCGGAGTTTCGTCAGGATTTACTATTTAGAATCAATACGATACATATTAATATCCCGCCATTGCGTGACAGGAAAGAGGATATTATTCCTCTTGCGGAGATGTTTCTGAAGCGTTATTCTGAAAAATATAACAAGGAGAATGTGATTATCTCGGCTGCGGCTGTGGATAAACTTCTTTCACATCGTTGGGACGGCAACATCCGCGAGCTTCAGCATACTATGGAAAAAGCCGTGATAATGTGCGATAATGACGTTATTATGCCGGAACATCTGGGTCTTTATCAGCCTCTTACATCGTCTTCATTGGAAGAGAATCAGACGTTGGAAGAGGTCGAACGCAGAACGATAGCGGAAGCTATAAACTCTAACAACGGCAATCTTTCTCTTGTGGCTCAGAAACTCGGCATCACTCGTCAGACTCTTTACAACAAGATAAAACGTTATGGCTTATGAAAAACAGTCTGATTTCATATCGCCGTATAGTATTAAATATCATATTCTTGATAGCGATGAGCATCGCAACTTGCTTGTGCGTCGTTTATGAAAAAATGATGTTCTTGCTCGTATGTTTGCCGCTGCTTACGTTGTCGGTCTTCCGACTTATATCTGTATATAAAGGAATTATCGGACGTATCTCATTCATTATAAGAGCGGTGAAGAACGATGACTATTCATTTCGTTTTACGGAAAATCCGAATCGTACAGAGAATGTGCTTGTCAACAGCGCTCTTAATGAAATCAAAGACGTAATGGACGAGAAGAAGCGTCTCATTCGTGAAGACGAGAAAAACTTCGAGCTGATAATGGAATGTGCCAATATCGGTATCATGCTTCTCATGGAAAACGGCGCTGTGGTGCATGCTAACTCTAAAGCCTTGGGAATCTTTTCTTTGCAAATGATAAGCCATATATCTTTCTTGAAGTCGCAGTCGGAAGAACTTGTAAATGTTCTTCAAGATATAAAGCCATCTGAACAGCATGTTGTGAGATATAATACTGAAATTGCGGAGGTGAATTTGGTTCTGAGCTGTGCTTCAATCAATTATAAAGGGAAGAATCTGAGAGTGGTGACTATAGGTGATATCGCTAAAGAACTTGATAATCAGGAGGTGAAAGTGTGGGAGAATCTGACGCGTATTCTCACTCATGAAATCATGAATTCTTTGGCGCCTATCACTTCAATAAGCAACACCTTGATTGACAATATCGACGACTCTGAAAAAATAGGAGAGGGGCTTGAAGTGATTCATTCCACGAGTGAACGTCTTATGAATTTCGTCAACTCTTTCCGTCAGGTGACGCGTGTGCCAATGCCACAGAAGTCGCCGTTTTATCTTAAGGAAATAATTGATAATGTTATCTCTCTTATTGATTTTCAAAATATTAAACTTGAAGTTAATATAAATCCTATTGACATAATGCTTTATGCAGATAAAAGTCAGATGTCGCAGGTGCTGCTTAATATTTTAAAAAACGCTATAGAGTCGTGTGATTCTGATAATAAGTTATATAATATTGAAATTAAGGCTTTTATTGATAATGAAGAACGTATCCATATAGAGTTAAGCAATAATGCAGGAAAGATTTCTGACGAGATAGCTGAAAATATCTTCACTCCGTTCTTCACTACAAAACGAGATGGTTCCGGCATTGGACTCGCCGTCTCACGTCAAATCATACGACTTCATGGCGGCACTCTGCTTCTTTCAAAAAACACAGAAGAGAAAGTCGCTTTTACAATAGTTTTGGAATGATTTTAAAAGTCGCACGTCCGTGCGCCTCTACGCGAGATATTCCTTAACTCCTAACTAATAAGGCGTTGCCTTATCCAAGATTTGTCTCGCCCTTTCAGGGCTCAACTTAAAATCTAGGACGCGATAAATCATGTCCCTACAACCCCTCAAAACCTCAAAACCTCAGTTCCTCAGTTCCTCAAATCCTCAATTCCAACACACCCCTCGTATACGATTCCTCGCATTTCATCAAATCTTCTGGCGTTCCTTCAAAGACGAGATTGCCTCCTTTGTCGCCGCCTTCTGGTCCTAAATCGATAATCCAATCTGCCACCTTGATGACATCAGGGTCGTGTTCGATGACGATGAGCGAATGTCCGTTGTTAATCAATGCTTCGAATGCTTTTAACAATTTATTTATATCGTGGAAATGAAGTCCCGTCGTCGGCTCGTCGAATATGAATAGGGTAGGTTTTTCGTTGGTACCGTTTATCAAGAATGATGCTAACTTGATACGTTGTGCCTCCCCGCCACTCAGCGTCGATGATGGCTGTCCCGCTTGGAGGTAACCGAGTCCTACGTCTTGCAAAGGCTTCATCTTCGCAATGATACGTTCGATGATGGTCTTGAATTCACCTTCTTTGTTTTCTTCAAAAAATGCCACGACTTCATCTATACTCATGTTCAAGACATCGCTGATGCTCTTGCCTTTGTATTTGATTTCCAAGGCGTCTTCTTTGTAACGGCTGCCGTTGCAGACGTCGCATTTCAGATAAATGTCGGCCATAAACTGCATCTCTACTTTCAATGTGCCGCTGCCCTGACAGTTGTCGCAGCGACCGCCGGCAACGTTGAACGAGAAATATCCTGGTTTCAGACCTCTGTTCTTGGCAAGTTTCTGCTCTGCAAAGAGTTGTCGTATGTCATCAAAAGCCTTGACGTAAGTCACAGGATTTGAACGCGATGACTTCTCAATAGGATTCTGGTTGATGTATTCTACGGCTTGTATCGCCATAAGGCTGCCTTGTATCTTTCCGAATGAACCGACCTTGTCTGACGTTCCTTCAAAATGTTTTTTCAACGACTTATAAACTATATCGTTGACTAATGTCGATTTTCCTGAACCGCTGACGCCTGTCACGACAGTCAATATATTTAAAGGTATCTTGACGTTAATGTTTTTTAAGTTATGCTCCATGCAACCGACAAACTCAATGGCGTTGTTCCACCTGCGACGTCGTGTCGGAACGGGAATTTGTTTCTCACCGGAAATATATCTCGCCGTCATACTTGCATTACGTCTTGGATCATAACAATTTATCATATCCTCAATCGTTCCTTCAAAAACGACTTCACCGCCATTGACGCCTGCGTATGGTCCTATGTCGATGATGTGGTCGGCGCTGCGTATAATCTCTTCGTCGTGTTCAACGACGATGACTGTATTTCCGATGTCGCGTAATCTTCTTAACACTTTGATAAGTCGCTGCGTGTCACGGGAGTGCAAGCCGATACTTGGTTCGTCTAATATGTAAGTGGAACTTACTAAACAGCTTCCCAAAGAAGTGGCAAGGTTGATTCTCTGTGACTCGCCGCCTGATAATGTGTTGGCTGCACGGTTTAAGGTGAGATATTCTAAACCTACTTCAACCAAGAAGTTAAGTCTGTTTCTAATCTCTGTCAAAAGTCGTTCCGCTATGTCGTGTTCGGCTTTTGTCAATGTCAGATTATCGAAAAAAGATTTTAAATCAGACAACGACATCTCGCATAATTCGCTGATGCTCTTGCCGTTGATTTTGACATAATTAGCTTCTTTTCTGAGACGCAAACCGTTACATTCCGGACAGGTTGTCTTGCCACGATAACGCGATAACATCACACGATATTGAATCTTATATGATTGTGCTTCAACTTCTTTGAAGAAGTCTTCAATGCCTCCGAAGTATTTGTTTCCTTTCCAAAGAATATCTTTCTGTTGCTGTGTTAATTCATAATAAGGCTTATGAATCGGGAAGTCGAAATGTCGTGCGTTTTTGACTAATAAATCACGCCATGCGCTCATCTTATCGCCGCGCCAACAGGCGACAGCGTTGTCGTAAATCGACAATGACTTGTCAGGAATCACGAGGTCAGGGTCGATACCGATTATATTGCCGAAGCCTTCGCATTTCGGACAAGCTCCGTAAGGATTGTTGAATGAAAATAGGTGAGTCGTCGGAGTCTCGAAGGTGATGCCGTCAGCTTCAAAACGCGATGAGAAAATATGTTCGTCGCGCGATTCTCCATTGTCAACCAAAATGATACAGCTGTCGTTACCTTCGTAAAAGGCAGTCTGTACGGAATCTGAAATCTGCGGAATCAACTCGGAAGTCTTGTCGTTGACTTTCATCCTGTCGATGAGAATCCTTACATTATTAATATTGTCGAAATTCTTTTCTTTGATGAAATCCTCGATTCTCACCATCTTATTCTCGATGAGAAGACGGTTGAAACCCTGTTGAAGCAAAGTGTTGAGATGCTCCTCGGTCTTTCTTCCTTCAGGAATTATTATCGGCGACAAGATATACACGGCGCTACCTTTTTGTTCCAAGATGAAATCAATTACGTCATTGATTTGATGGCGTTTGACTTCGACGCCTGAGATAGGAGAGAAGGTACGTCCGATTCTGGCGTAAAGAAGTTTGAGATATTCATAAATCTCGGTGCTTGTTCCAACCGTCGAACGAGGGTTACTCGAGTTGACTTTCTGCTCAATCGCGATGGCAGGAGAGAGACCAGAGATGAGATCGACATCGGGTTTCGTCATACGTCCCAAAAACTGACGTGCGTAAGCGCTCAGGCTCTCCACATAACGACGCTGACCTTCGGCATAAATAGTGTCGAAAGCCAATGACGACTTGCCAGAACCAGACAGCCCGGTTATGACGACGAATTTGTTTTTAGGAATACTTAAACTGATGTTTTTTAAGTTGTTAACCCTTGCACCTTGTATGTCGATATTTTCTAACTTCTTCATTAATTCAATAAAATTATACGCCGATAAAAAAGTTTACGAATTTACAAAAAAATGTTGGTCCGTAATAAAAAGATTATTATATTTGCAGAACTTTCTACGAAAGAATTTTTAATTTATTGTATAACTAAAAAATAGGAGACGCTCTATCGAATAAACTTTACTCTTAATTTTAAATAAGAGATAAAATGTTAGAAATATTAAATGACAAAGAATTAGTCGAGAGTTACAGAAATGGTAACGTCGCTAGTTTTGAATTGTTAGTTGAGCGTCATCAGAATAAAGTTTTTTCGTACATCTTAATGCTTGTCAAAGACAGACAGCTCGCTGATGATATTTTTCAAGACACATTTTTAAAGATTATCCGTACCATCAAAGCTGGTGCGTATAAAGAAGAAGGTAAATTCATACAATTCGCGATGCGTATCGCACATAACCTCGTCATCGACCATTTCCGTAAGTCAAACCGTTTGCCGATGGCAGATTCTGTCAATAATGAATACAGCATCATCGACAATTTGAAATACACCGACCGTTCTATCGAAGACGAAATGATTGAGGAACAAGTCTATGGCGATTTGCGTAAGATGATAGAACTTTTGCCAGACGAACAGAAGGAAGTTTTGAATATGCGTATGTATGCCGACATGTCGTTCAAAGAGATTGCTGACGCCACTAACGTAAGCATTAACACTGCTTTAGGAAGAATGCGTTACGCCCTCATCAACCTCAGAAAGATGGCGAAGGACTACAATTTAACACTTGCGTTAAATAATTTTTGATATTGATAAAATAAAGTGAGATTTTGTTGCGTTAAGTAGGCATATTAAGAATTAAAAATTTGCCTATGGATATAAAATCTACACTTTATTTTACAACAGAGAACACATTAGAAAACCAAATCAGAAAAAGTCTTAACGAGACATACAAAGACGAGAAACCAAGCAAGAAAACACTCAGTGCGATTATGAGCTTCGCTGCATCATACGACTGCGTGGATACTAAAATAGGTAAGGTTGAAATGATGTTTAATTAAAGTCAACGAGACTACAAGACCACAAGTCAACAAGCTTGTAGTCTTGTAGTCTCGTTGTCTTGTAGTCTTAAAAAGAGATGAGCCGCGGTTTTGTAAAAGAAGGCGATCAGGAAGAAGTTCCTATGATTTTGCCGAGGGCGTTTCTGCCTTCAGGTGTGCCGAATTATGTGACGCCCGAGGGGTTGAAACTTCTTCAAGACGAGATGCAAAGTCTTAAAGAAGAATGGATTGCTGCAGGCTCTAACTATGTGACCAAAAACTATCTCGACGCCAAGATGCGACTTCTCTCCGAGCGAATCAATACAGCAGTTTTGATTGACACCACGAAAGCCAATCCCGATGTGGTGAGTTTCGGGATGTATGTCA
>JAZRNQ010000193.1:0-12744 GCA_045648285.1 Bacteroidales bacterium
ATTGTTGTTGTAGGTATTGTAAATTGGAACGAGTTATCATTATTGCGGCAAATGACTATCATATTCATGATTTTATATACACTTCATGAATGGGAAGAATCTAAGTTTCCAGGAGGATTCTATAAAATATTTTTTAGCAAATGTACAATTAGTCCTGATGTTAGTGAAGAACGAATGCATTTTCCCGTTGCCATATATTTATTACTTATTTTGATTCTTCCATTTGTTTTTGATACTATTGCTATATTTGCGCTTGTTCCATTGATTTTGGCATTATTTGAAGGTTTTATTCATACTGTCGGAATTGTAATTCATCAGTTAAAAAAGCCATATTCACCAGGAATGATAACTGCATGGATTATGTTTGTCTATGCAATTACCATGATTAGAAGATTGAATGATGAAATGGCTCTTGATGCAACGACTTGGATATTAGGAATCCTGCTTACGTTTATTTCTTTTTTTATCATGGAAACAAGATTTATGAAATGTGCGGGCATTACTATTAAGGAGTTTCAGAAAAGTATGAAAAGTTATATGTTGAAGAGAATCAAAGGAAAACTATAGTATTTGTTGAGTTCCACGAAGATGAATATTAAGAAAAAATAATAGTTTATAACATTGTAAACCATTGAAAATCAAAGAGAGCATATAAGTAGAATTCACTTGTACGCTCTTTTTTGTGTGTTTGTTTGTTTGTTTGAGAAAATTTTATAATTTTGAGACGTATTACATTAAAAATTTTGTTATGAAACGTTTAATAATCACTCTATTTATCTGCTTGTTTTTTGCATCAGGCATTGTCAATGCTCAGGAAACTCAATCTAGATGGGCTAATGAATGGAAGTATGCATTTTCAAAAGAAGGAATGAAAGAATGGAGACCAGAGTTTACATTAAAAAGATCTGGTGGTTTTTTCACAGATAGAAGGATGCTTACTGGTGGTGTAAGGGTAGATGAAAAGCGTTCTTTTGCCTTGTATATCGGACAAGGAAATGAATGGATAGATCATGTGCCAGCTAGTGTATATTCAATAAGAACAGGTGTTTCTTTTCGCAGATACTGGCATCTTGGAGCACGAAAGACTTTTGCATTTTACAGTGATTTGAGTGCTGGCATTGGTTGGGTGTATAAAATTGATGGTGGATACCGTGAAACACCTGATGGAGATGTCTATAGGATTTCAGAAGAGGTCGGTGATATGTTGTTTGAGGTATTGTGGCAACCGGGTCTTCGTGTCAGATTTTATAAAAACTTCCATATCTTTTTCGGACCATTACTTGCAACAGATTGTATAGGCGTTCATTTTGGAGTTGGCTTCTAAATCATTTATTTTGAGGTTTTGAGATTTTGAAATTCTGAGTTTCTTAAAAAAGTCCCACAATTTTCTCAAGCCATTCTTTGTCGGTTTCATCGAATGTGGAAAGTTTCTCGCTGTCGATATCCAAAACCGCAACGACTTGATTTTCTTTAAATATCGGTACGACAATCTCACTCTGTGATGCACTGCTACAAGCAATGTGTCCAGGGAATTCGTGAACGTCTTTTACGACAATCGTCTGCGCTTCTTTCCATGAAGTGCCGCATACTCCTTTGCCATAAGCTATTCTCGTACATGCGACAGGACCTTGAAACGGACCTAAAACCAGTTCGTTGTCAATGACACGATAAAAACCAGTCCACCAGAATTTGAATGCCTCATGTATGATAGCAGCTACATTTGCCATATTGGCGATTTCATCACTTTCCTTATTTAATAAAGCTCTTATTTGTTCGTAAATAAGCTGATATTTCTCTGTTTTGTTCATAAACAATGTAATAATGATGAGCAAAAATATAAAAATATTCTTAATTATTTTTAACATTTGCCCTTAGTCTTTAGCCTTTAGCCATCATGATTTCCCGTTAACTTGCAACATGGCCACACAAAAGTTAAAAATAGTTAAAAAGCTTGACAAGTGCTTGTTTGTGTTATACTTTTGCAATCGAAACTTAATTTTAAAACCAAAATGTATGAGAACTAGAAATTTATTTTTCGTAGTCGCTTGTTTAATATTTTCATTAAACGTAAATGCGCAGGACAGTTATCAAAGAGTAACAGATTTGTCCCAAATTCAAAATGGTAGCAGTGTTATTTTTGCTGCTCGTCACGATTCACTTTCAACGGCAAGTTATTATGCGATGTCGAATGATGCGGCTGGTAAGCCCCAAGGGGTGGCGTTTTTAGCTGAGGATTCATATGATAGTGTTACATTGCCCAATGAAATCGCATCAAATGATTCGAGTTATTTCTGGACGGTGGGAGTGTCTGACGACAACTTTACTTTTATTAATCCTAATGGAGACATGATTGGGTATGGTAGTAGTGGTACCGATTTCGTCAAAAATGGTGTTAATTCTACATGGACTATTACAGCTGCTGTTTCTGGAGGAGGGACGTCTGTTCCTAATCATAATGCATTCGTCATAACGAATGTAGGAGCGCCAAATAGAAGTATCGCATTCAGAAAATATAGCAATGATGCGGTATATGAGAAATTTGCTCCATATTCTAATTCGGCAACAAATCTTGGAGGTGGCATTTATTTCTTCTACCTCGACATCTTTGTGAAATCATCAGAAGTGACTCCTGTTGTTTCTCTACCAAAATTTACACCAGCATCTGGGGATTATACAACAACACAAAATGTTGAGATATCATGCGATACCGAAGGCGCTACAATCTATTACACTATTGATGGAAAAAATCCTACAGAAGAAAGTGATGTTTACAATGCTCCTATTGAAGTCGCTAAAACCACTACAATCAAAGCTTTTGCAACAAAAGAAGGTATGAAAAACAGTGGAATAGCAACTGCAACATTCAAGATTGTAGAGACAATAGATGTGGCTTTCTATGAAAATGGAAGTCTGTTGCTGACGAAGACTATAGCTAAAGGAGATGTTATTGGAGATCTTCCCGTTGCAACACCACCATCTGGTTTTTCTTTCAGCGGATGGACAGATGCTGAAATCAAGACGACTTTAAATGTTATTCCTGAAATGGTAACACCTTCGACAGAAATCAAGAAAGAAACAAATTTGTATGCAGTGTTTTCAATAGCCAATGCCAGTTGCGTTGAAGCAGAATTATCTTCAATTGCTAAAACGGATGATGTTATAATAGCAATTTCTAAAGATGATGAATTTTATGCAATGTCACAAGATAAAGGCAGTAGTGGACAACCAATAGCTAAGGAATTGGAAGTGTCGAATGGTAAGATTATGAGTGTTATATCAGATGATATGAAATGGAATATCGCATACAATAAAGGTGATATGGTAATTTATCCTGCAGCTGACGATGAAAGCTGGTTGTATTGTACTTCTGGAAGTAATAACAATGCTGTTAGAATTGGTACTAATGATGAAAATCATGTTTTTGAGATGAAGTCAGTAGAGATTGATGATGTCGTTTATTCTAACTATCTGTATAATAAAAATACAGAACGATTTGTGGGAGCTTATTATGATAATGAAGTAGCTGTTGATTGGAGAGCATATAAACTTACAGCCTCAGGAGCGTTCCCTACAAATATCAAGGATCAGACATACCATTTCTTTAAGTCGGCAGGAAAAAGCTTCTATTGTACAAGTGTTGATATCCCACAAACACAGACTATTGCTACAAATACCACATGGGAAAATGTCAGTGTGTTGAATAAGATTATTGTTGAGAAGGGTGTTACGTTGACAATCAATGGAGCTATTGCGTGTGCAGATGCAAGTAATATTGTTATCAAAGATGGAGGCCAGCTGCTGCATAATAATAATGGCGTTATGGCGACAATAGAAAAAGATATCAAAGGATATGGAACTACCAATGAGGGATGGTACACAATTAGTTCACCTCTTTCAAATAATGTTGAATTATCAGATGTAGAAGGCTTGATACTATCCACTAACGACTATGACCTATATCGTTATGATGAGCCAACAAGCTTTTGGGAGAATGTAAAAGAACACACAAATAATTTTACCACTTTTGAGGCTGGAAGAGGTTATCTCTATGCTAGTAAACAAGAAACAACAATTTCGTTTGTTGGAGAAGTTAATGGCGAGTTGATGAGTTATACACTTGGCAAGACAGAAGGGATAAACCTCTCCGGTTTTCATCTTATCGGAAATCCTTTTGCACATGATATATATAAAGGTAAAGGTGCTGCTATTGATGATGAAAATCTTGTGGAAGGTTACTATACATTGTCAAATAGTGGAGCTTGGTTGGTAAATGTTTCAAGTGAAGAACCTATTGCGCCATGTCAAAGTATTCTTGTCAAGACTGTAACCACAGGAGATGTTGTGGTGAATAAAACCAATAAAACTCCATCACGAAGATCAAGTGCTGATGAAATGTTAAAGATTGTTGTTTCAAATAAAGATTATGAAGACAAGGCTTATGTTTCATTTGATGAAGATTATGGTTTGGAAAAAGTAAACCATCAAAATAAAGATGTTCCTATGATTTATGTTCCTATTGATGGCTGTAATTACGCAATAGCTACATTGGATTCTGATATGAAAGAAGTTCCACTTTCGTTTGTGGCTAAGACGATGGGAGAGTATACTATCAGTATGGAGATGGATAAGGAAGTATTTGAGGAAGTTTATCTCGTTGATAACGTGACAGGCGATGAGACGGATATGTTAAAAGATAAGTACACTTTTATAGCTAAAACGAATGATACACCAAATCGTTTTGCTATCAGATTCAGAAAAGAAAATTCTTTAGATGAACAATTTGGTAATTGTGATAGAGATAGATTTGCTTATGTCGATAATGGTAGGTTGATAGTCGATAATGTTTCTGGAACTGTTGTAATAGATATTTATGATGTTATGGGTAGAAAAGTTGCTGCTGGATTAACGAAGAATACAGATACATCATATAGCGTTGAAATTGAGGATTATCAGCCAGGACTATATATTGTTAGATTATCAGATAAGAAAGGAATTAAAACACAAAAAATAATTCTTTAATGTAGAACATGAGAATCATGCGTTTTATTTCGGAGTTTTCAAAATGTCATGATTCTCGGTTCTTCCCTAAATGAAATGGTATGAGAGAATGTATAATAGTGATATTGCTAGTCTTATGTGAGGTAGGTGTAATGGCTCAGACAGATGGTTTTTTTATATGTGGAGAAGGTTTTAGATACATTAGAAAAGATGATGAATATAAGATGATATTACTCCCTGAACAACATGGATTGGAAAGTAATTACAGCGCAGATGTAGCGCCATTGGAGACAGGGTGTATGCTATTGTTAGGAATGAGTTTACTTTATACAAAAGTTAAAAAACGAAATAGGTTTTAAGGATAAAAGGTTCTTTGATATATTGGAGATTGGCAGGCATGATGGAGCTTGTATAAAATGTGATGTCACTGTATTATTGAGTTAGATGTTGAAACAAAAATATTATCTTTGCGTTTATCAAAAAAAATCAAAATGCAAGATAACATTAAAGAAATATATTTGGCAGGAGGTTGCTTTTGGGGAACGGAGCATTATTTAAAGATGATTAATGGAGTCGTTTTTACAGAAGTAGGTTATGCTAATAGTGTGGTGGTGAATCCTAAGTATGAAGAAGTATGTTCGGGGAATACAATGGCAGCAGAAGCTGTTCATGTAAAATATGATGCTTCAGTCATAAGTCTTGAGTTTTTGTTGGAGATGTATTTTGTTTCTATTGATCCGACAAGTGTAAATAAACAAGGTCATGATGTGGGTTTGCAATACAGGACAGGTATTTATTATACTGATTGCGATGATGTAACTGTAATAAATGAATTTATACTAAGACAGCAGAAAAATTATGATAGTGAGATAGTCGTTGAAGTGATGCCTTTGGATAATTTTTATGTAGCGGAGGATTATCATCAAGATTATCTAGATAAGAACCCTAGTGGTTATTGTCATCTACCATTGGAGTTGTTCGAATATGCGAAGAATATGTTATTTGAAAAAGATAGGTAACGTGGTATAATATAAAAAGGTTTCATAAATTTTGATTTTTGGTGTAAATGTTTGCAATATGAACAATGACATAAAGGTTGATTTATATTCTTCTGATTTTTCGTCTGAAAGTAAGGAAGTTACATTTATAGATACGGTCATAAAAGCAGGATTTCCGAGTCCGGCTCAGGATTATTTGTCAGGAACGATAGACCTTAATAGAGAGTTGATTCGTCATAAAGAAACGACTTTTTTAGCTAGAGTTTCTGGTAATTCCTTGCATGATGCTGGTATTTGTGATGGTGATATTATTGTGATAGATAAGTCGCTGGAGGCAAAGAATGGAGATTTTGTCGTTGCTTTTGTTGATGGAGAATTTACATTGAAAGAGTTTCGGTATGATGAAGTTGAGAAGTGTGCATGGCTGATACCGCATAATAAAGACTATGAACCGATAAAGGTTACGGAGGAGAATGAGTTTCTCGTATGGGGAGTTCTTACATATACCATAAAACAATTACGCCGATAATGAATTTTTTTGGTCTCGCCGACTGTAATAATTTTTATTGTTCTTGTGAACGAGTTTTTCATCCTGACTTGAGAGACAAACCTGTTGTTGTGTTGAGTAATAATGATGGTTGTGTGGTTGCTCGTAGTGAGGAGGCGAAAAGACTTGGTATCAAGATGGGTGTGCCGTTTTATCAGGTGAGAGAGTTACTTGAAAAAAATGGCGTTGCGGTATTCTCTTCAAATTATAATCTCTATGGTGATATGAGTCGAAGGGTGATGTCGATGCTTTCTTCTTTCTTTCCGAAGATACACGTGTATTCTATTGACGAGGCATTTCTAGATTTGTCAGAAATTGATGATGTCGAGTCTATTGTGGAATTTTCTAGGAAAGCAGTGAAAGCTATAAATAAAGGTGTAGGAATTCCTGTTTCATTAGGTATTGCACCCACCAAGACTTTGGCAAAGATGGCATCTGTTTATGCAAAGAAACACAAAGGTTATAAAGGTGTCTGTATAATCGATACAAATGAAAAACGAGAGAGAGCTTTACAGTTGTTCCCAATAAAAGATGTGTGGGGTATAGGCCGAAAACACGCAAAGAAACTGGAATATAATGGTGTAAATACAGCCTGGGATTTTATTCAAAAATCAGAAGGCTGGGTTAGGAGAGAGATGTCAATAACAGGATTACGGACATGGAAGGAGTTACGTGGAGAGAGTTGTATAGAGATGGAAGAGGAAACATACAAAAAATCTATCTGTACAAGTCGTAGTTTTCCTAATCAAGGATTGGATAAGATAGAAAATCTGGAAGAGGCTGTTGCTAACTTTGCTGCGATGTGTTCTAAGAAACTTCGTGAGCAGCATACGGTATGTGCTTCTATTGTGGTGTTTGCGTATACGAGTCGTTTCAGAGATGATATGCCGCAGACTTATATTAACGAGATTGTAAATTTCGATGTTCCAACGAATGATGTTCAGGAGATAGTGTCGAAGGCTGTTGCTGCATTGAGGAATGCATGGAAAGTAGGAACTTATTACTATAAAAAGGCAGGTGTCATTGCTTGTAATATCAGTGAAGATAATGCAATACAAGCTAGTCTATTTGATACTATAGACAGGGAGAAACAAGCGGCTCTTTCGAAAATGGTGGATGAGATAAATAAGCGTAATGGAGTCGACGCGGTGCGTATTGCCGTGCAAGGATATGGTAACGGCTGGCATATAAAGAATGAGTATGTCTCAAAACAATATACCACTAACATAAAAGATATTATAATAGTAAAGGCTTAATCCATGGTTTCAGATCAAGCCTTTATTGTTATCAATTTATAATTCCTAATTGTTTAAGTAGCGCTTCAGGTTCAGGGTCGTGACCTCTGAAATTGCGATATAATATGGCGGCATCGATGCTGTCGCCTTGTGAGAGAAGTTCTCTGAAAGAATCTGCAACTTCATGGTTAAAGATGCCTTTTTCTTTGAAGAGAGAGAAGCCGTCTGCAGCGAGTACTTCTGCCCATTTGTAGGAATAATAACCAGCGCAATAGCCTCCTGCAAAGATATGTGAGAATGCTGTTGATATTATACATTCTGGTATTGAAGGCAATACGTTGGTTGCTGACAGGACTTTTTTCTCGAAGGTTAATGCATCTTCTTCAAAGATTTCGGAGAGAGTATGCCATGCCATATCAAGGATGCCGAACTGTAACTGACGGATGTGGAAATATGCAGATTGATAGTTCATTGAGATGACAATTTTCTCTATCAAATCAGCTGGTATTGTCTCGCCAGTTTTGTAGTGCTTTGCAAAAGTGTTAAGATATTCTGGTTCATAGCACCAATTTTCCATTATCTGTGATGGTAGTTCTACGAAGTCATGATCTACGTTAGTGCCTGTCATGGATTCGTATTTACCTTTCGTAATGATTCCATGCAGTGCATGACCGAATTCATGAAGTAATGTGGTGAATTCGTCGTGGGTGATAAGAGAAGGAGTGTCTGCTGTTGGTTTAGTGAAGTTGGTGACGATGCTGATATGTGGACGTTCGTCGATGTCATTATAAATACGTTGACCTCTAAACTCTGTCATCCATGCGCCGCCACGTTTGCTTTCGCGAGGGAAGAAGTCGGCATAGAATAGAGCAAGGTGAGAACCGTCTTTGTCTTTTACCTCATAGACTTTTACATCTTGATGATAAACAGGAATGTCGTTTAATTCTGTGAATGTTAATCCGTAGAGTTTGTTTGCAAGATCAAATATAGCGTTGATACATAGGTCTAGTTGGAAATAAGGTTTTAGTTGTTCATCGCGGAGATCGTATTTCTCAGCACGTAGTTTTTCAGAGTAGAAACTAAAGTCCCATGGCATTATTAAATCTTGTGTGAAACCGTGGGCTTTTGCATATGTGTTGAGTTCTGCTACTTCCTGCTTTGCTTTTGGTAGTGCAGGTCCTAATAGCTTAGATAGAAACTCGTTGACAGATGTCGGATTCTTTGCCATACGACGTTCTGTCTGATATTCGGCGAAGTTTTTATATCCTAGGATGTTAGCGACTTTAATGCGTAACTCGGCAATACGTTTGATGATATCGCTATTGTCGAGTTCGCCGCCAAAGGCTCTAGTGTTATATTGGCGATACATCATTTCTCTTAGGTCGCGACGTTCGCTGAATTTCATGAATGGTATGTAACTAGGAGCGGTGAGGTCGAAAAGCCAGCCTTGTAAGCCTTTGTTTTTTGCTGCGTCGGCAGCTTGTTCTTTGACATAATCAGGAAGACCTGCTAGATCGTTTTCGTCGGTGAGGTTTAATGTGAAAGCATTGGTTGCAGCAAGTACGTTCTTTCCAAATTGTAGCGACAATAAAGAAAGTTCTTCCATATATTTGCTGTAAGTCTCTTTGTCTTTTGGAGAAAGATTTGCACCATTACGAGCGAAGCCTTCGTATGTTTTCTCAAGTAGTCGCATTTCTACTGCGTTGAGATTTAATGATTCTCGTTGTTTATAGACGCTTTTTATACGTTGGAAGAGACCTTCGTTGAGTCTCACGTACATTGAAAATTCGGTTGTGAGAGGAGAGATTTCTTCTGCAATATTTTGCATCTCTTCATTAGTGTTTGCCTCAAGAAGATTGTAGAAAATATGGCTTATTCGGTTTAACGACTCTCCTGCATATTCTAGGGCTTCGATGGTATTTGTGAAAGATGGTGTATCTGGATTGTTGACGATAGCGTCAATTTCTGATTTACCTTCTTCGATAGCTTGTTTGAAAGCTGGTATATAATGTTGGGTTTCAATTTTGTCGAATTGAGGTGCGCCGTAAGGCAGTGTGGATTTAGTTAAAAGTGGGTTGTTCATTATATTATTGATATTTGATTGTTATAAGGAATAAAGGTGACGAAATAATAACTCTATTTTATGATAAATGTTTTATTTCATCAATTCTTTACGCGTCTTGGAATCGAATTTTTCTATTGAATAACGTAACATTGTTCTCGGCATTACAGATTTATACTCCATGACGAAATCGTATAGACGTTTGGTGTCGCGTTTGCCGGCTTCTCGTAACATCCAGCCAATAGCCTTGTGCATCAGATCATGCTTGTGATGCATCATTTTTAAGGATAATCTGTATGTTTCGTCTAAGTCGTTATTTCTGATGAATGTCAGCGTGGATACTATGGCAATTCTATTATCCCAAAGCAAGTCACTTTCTGCCAACTTATAAAGGATGTCACGGTTTTTGTCAAGAAGGAATTGCCCTACAATTTGTGGTGCGCTTAAATCCACCAAATCCCAATTGTTGATGTGTTTAGTCTGTGACAAGTAGAAGTCGAATGTTTCTTTTGTTGTGTCTTTCTTGGAATTATTGACAAGAATAAGCAAGGCACACATTCGCATCTCGTGCCACGGACTATGCATCAACTCTTCAATAGTGTTTAAATCGACGCTACTGAATTCTTTTGCAACTTCTCGGATGTTTGGGACAGTAACTCCGAGAAATTTGTCGCCTTCTCCGTATTGACCTTTGCCCGTCTTGAAGAAACGAGGTAAAACAATTTTCTTTTCTTCGTCAGAGCGAGTCGCTAAGGCATTATAGATTTTACTAATCATTAGGTGGCGGTAGTTTTTATTACATTAACAGCAATAAGATAATCTGACCACTGATGATTCGTAAGAACATAGTAAGCGGATAAACTGTAGAATAAGCAACTGCTGGTTTGTCGTTGCCTGCTGTCTGACTTGAAAACGCTAATGCAGCAGGGTTTGTTGTGCTGCCGGATATGAGTCCCATCAAGGAGAAATAATTGATGTTAAATACATAACGTCCTAATATTCCGATGATGAGAATTGGCACTACTGTGATTATAGAGCCGTATGCGACATAGAGCAAACCGTCACCGTCTATGATTGTGTGGATGAAGCTGTCGCCAGCATCGATTCCAACGCTTGCCAAGAATAGCGCAATGCCGATTTCGCGTAACATAAGGTTGGCACTCATGGTTGTGTAGGTGACGAGTTTTAGTTTATGACCAAAACGACCTAACAATATAGCTACGATGAGCGGACCGCCTGCCAATCCTAATTTGATAGGTGTTGGCATGCTAGGGAATTTCAAAGGAATGGAACCGACTAAGATACCAAGAAAAATTCCTACGAAGATAGTTACGATATTAGGATGGTCTAGTCTTTTTAATTCGTTACCTAAGATACTGGCTACGTGTTCGACATCGTCTTTCTTTCCTACGGTAGTGACTTTATCGCCTATTTGTAATTCTAGGTTAGGATCAGCGAAAAGGTCAACGCCAGAACGATTGACGCGAGTTATCGTGATGTGATATAAGTTTGAAAGGTGTAAGTCCTTGAGACGCTTGCCGTTTATGTCTGATTTGGTGATAAGTATACGGCGTGATATCATCGGAGAATTCTCGTTATGCCATTCATAATCGCTTTTCTTTCCGATGAATTTTGTTACCTCATCAATTTCGTCATCTTTACAGACAATCATCACGTAATCGCCGGAATGTAATATGGTGTCAGCTTCAGGTTTGCTTATGACTCCTTGATGACAGATTCGTGAGCATATGAAATGATGAGTGGTGAGTTTGGTGATGTCTTTTAAGGCTTTGCCAGTGATAGCGTCGTTACAAACTTCAAGTTTTATTAGTGATAGAGAGTCTTTGTCATGATTGTTTATAGACTCTTCTTCTTTTGCGACGTTGATGCGGCATATGTATTTGATAGCTAAGATGGAGAGAATAGCACCTGCGATGCCAAGAGGGTAAGCGCAGGCGTAACCTAATGAGATAGGGTCGCCAGTGTAATTAAGCTGGTTTAATGCTTCGTTGGCAGCACCGAGGCCAGGAGTGTTCGTAACAGCACCGTAGAGGACGCCGACAATCATTGGTAACTCCATAGAGCCGTCAACGTAATATAAAACGAGTGCAACGACAATGTTGAGTAAAACCAGACCTACAGCTAACAGATTCAGCGTTAGTCCACCTTGCTTAAATGAAGAGAAAAATGATGGTCCCACCTGAAGACCGATACAGAATACAAATAAAATCAGACCGAATTCACGGATGAAATGCAGTGTGTGTGGTTCTATCTGCAATCCAAGATGTCCAGCGAAAATGCCGACAAAGAGTACCCAAGTGACGCCTAATGAGATGCCACAAACCTTGATTTTGCCTAATAAAACACCGATTGAAATAATTATCGCATATAATAACACGGTGTTAGCAGTACTTAAGTAATTGGAACATAAAGTATCAAACCAACTCATAACAATATTATTTTAAAATGCAAAAATAGGGACTTATTTCATAAATCCAATTTTTAAAGCAAGATATTATTGGGTTTGATAATTTTATTGCAATATTTCCTAAAATATAGGCAGAATAGGTTATTTGAGATATTTTTCTGATAAATAAAATCCTAGGAAAACGCATGCTGCCGAGATGACGACAGACGTTAAAATGTAGATTAGAGATGAGATGCGTTGGTCGCTTTGCAACATCTGAAAGGCTTGGGCGGAAAAAGTGGAGAATGTCGTGAAGCCACCGCAGAAACCGACTGCCAAAAGGAGATATAATGAGCCTTGTGCTGAAGGAATCAGGAGACCGATGATAAATGAGCCGATAACGTTGACTGATAATGTGGCGAGTTCGCTGCAAATGGCTAAGTGTGTGAAAAGACAGGTGATTAAGTAGCGAGCGATGCTACCTAATGCGCCTCCAG
>JAZRNQ010000194.1:0-16521 GCA_045648285.1 Bacteroidales bacterium
CCTCGCTCCGAGAGTGCCTTTATTCTAAAGAAAACATCAATAACGCCGCCATAATTGGCAGGATATGGTATATCGAAACTAACGATATGTAAATGTTGATTAGATATATTGCTCATAAATTTTTATCAATGTTTGTTCTTCGTTTTCCCAACATAACTCTTGAGCTGCGAAGTTAAGATTATTTTTCCATGTTTTCAAAGTCTCTTCATCAGAAAGAACTTCTTTGATTTTTTGTGCTATATGCTCAGGATTATGTTCTTCGATAAAAGTTCCTATGTTATAATCTCTGATGATTCTTTCTATCTCGGTAAGATGCGACGCTATTATCGGCACATTAGCTTGAATGTAGTCGAATAACTTATTTGGCAAGCTGAAAAGGTAATTAAGGTTATTCGGCTTGTCTAATGTAAAGCCGATCTCAGCCAGACGCGTGATAGCCATCATATCTTTATAAGGCATACGAGGGAAGAAACGCACCTTGTCATCCCAATTGTTTTCCTTCACTTTTTGTTTTAAAATAGGAAGTACATCGCCACCGCCTATTATCAAAAGTATACAATCGTTAAGATATTGCATTGCATCGACGAGTTCTTCAGAACCTCTGTGAATATTGATACCCGAACCTTGAAGGATAAGTATATGTTTATCCGCAGGAATATTCAAGGCTTCTCTTGTTGATGGCTCTGGCAACATCTTACGCATAGGGATGTTTCTAATCACATGAACCTTAATGCCATATTTCTCACGGAACAGGTTCGCGATAGATTCATTGACGGTAATCATCTCTTTCATCTTAGGCAAGACAAACTCTTCTATCGCCCGCCACACTTTCTGAACCTTAGGACGACTGACAAGCTCTGGCACTTCTGTAAAATACTCGTGGCTGTCGTAAATAAGTTTTATCCTTTTTATCTTTGAAATAAGAAAAGATGGCAACAAGGTGTCTAAGTCATTTGACAACAGACAGTCGGCACGGTGAAACAAAAGAAACAAAAACAGTCTGATGTTATATTCAGCATAGAATAGCGGACCTTTCTCGAAGATAAGTCTCATTCTATGCGAAGCATAAGGACGCTCATCCATATCTGGACTTTTCCTTTGCTTACGTCCAACTAGCAACACTTCGAAGCCTGCCTTCTGAAGTGTCAGACACGACTTATTAACTCTCTGGTCCGTAACTAAGTCGTTGATTACCGATACTATTACACGTTTCAATTTTATTCATTTTTTGAGATTATAAAATTAAACCTTTTATGTCTTACTTTTGCAAAAAAAACTTAATTTTGAAAAAAAATATTTCTATGAAAGGACAACAGACAACAGACAACAGACAACAGACTTTGTCCAATGACATTGCTAAAAATCAATACTCATTATCAGAATCAAACACAATGGGGTTTGACATCACAGCAAAACGTTATTACGAAATTAACTCATTAATAGATATAGAAAAAATCGTTGAAGACAATATATTCAACAACGACAAGACCTTAGTCTTAGGTGGCGGCAGCAACATACTTTTTCAAAACGAATATTTTGACGGAACGGTTATCCACTCCAACTTAAGAGGTATCACCATTTCCCCTGATGATGAAACTCTGCAACTCGATGATTCTGCAACTCAAAATCATATCATCGTAAGATGTATGTCAGGTGAGGTATGGAAAGACTTCGTCGATTTCACTATTGAAAACAATCTTTACGGTCTTGAAAACCTCGTCGACATTCCTGGCAGCGTCGGGGCTTCGCCAGTACAAAACATCGGTGCGTACGGAGTTGAGGTAAAAGACTGCATCGACTGTGTCTACACCATCGACTTGACAAACGGCGACAGAGTCATCTTCAACAATGAAGACTGTCATTTTGCTTATCGTGACAGCATCTTCAAAAGAGAAGAAAACAAAAAATATTTCATTGTCGCAATAGATTTTAAGTTAAAGAAGAATGCCGATTTAAAATTAGAATATGGCAATATCAAAGAACATCTAGAACGAAACAACATCATCTCTCCTACTCTTTCCGATGTAGCCAAAGCAATAAAGACTATACGAGCAGACAAGCTTCCTGAAGTTGGTGTAGTAGGCAGTGTCGGCAGTTTCTTCCAGAATCCTATCGTCGACATTGAGACATTTGAAACAATTAAAGAAACATATTCTGATATGCCATCATATCCTAATGACAAAGGAGTGAAGATTCCGGCAGGATGGCTCATCGACAAAGCTGGATGGAAAGGATATAAGGAAAATCATGTTGGAGTATGGGACAAACAAGCTTTGGTGTTGGTTCATTACGGAGGCGGCAAGCCAGAAGAAATCCTCGACCTCATGAAGAAAATCCAAGACAGCGTGAAAGAAAAATTCGGTATTGAAATCAAACCCGAAGTCAATATCGTATAGTTTCCACGGATTATTTAAAAACTCAGAAATTCAAAAATTCAAAAATTCAGCAAGTTATTTTAACAAAAAAAGAGCTGCCTTTTCAAGCAGCTCTAATTCTTTTAAATATGAACCAAGAATGTTCAACAACCAAAAAGTTCTTAGCTCTTAGTTCAAAGCTCTTAGTTCTTAACAAATCTCTTAACGATTTCACCGTTCTCTGTAACCACTTTAACAAAGTAAAGTCCGCTATTCAAGTTAGCCACATCAACAACTAAATTACCTTGGCGACTTGGTATCTCGGTAACTTGTTGTCTTCCATAAACATCATAAACTACTACTTCCTTTACTTCCACTTCTGTATCAATATAAAGTTTATCGTTAACAGGATTTGGATAAATATTAAATACAGTTACATTTTCTGACAATCCAATGGTATCATTTTCAGCTTTAACAACAGACAGCAAATGAGAAGCCTCTTCTGCGAAATCTCCTGAGCCGTCCACTATTACATTACCTTTTTCGTCCAAGATTTTGTAATAGCCTTCTCCATATTGACAGCATATACCATTTTTCTTAGAGTCTCTGATGATAAACTTGGCACATTCATCAACAGGCACTTTAATTTTGATTTTGTGTAATTCAGTAGCTGATGAACCCTTCAAGTTCTCATAAGGTCCTCCTGACGCCAGTATTGAATAATCAGATGCCAACAATTCCCAAGTAATTTGTGTTCCATACTTATCCTGCATCAATTCTATTGTTATTTCTGATACATCTTCATTTTCTGTTTCTGCAACAGTAAAGCCTTCATTGTTGATAGCGATATTTTTACTAGTCTCGAATTTAACACCATTAGCTTCTACAATCTTTATATTTACATCATGTATTCCTTCTGGAACATTTAATTCGAGTTCAATACCCAATGTAGTATATGAAGGTATTGAGCCTTCCCATGTCTTTATCTCTGCTTCTTCATTATCAACAGACACTTCAAATTTCAAAGATGTCAGTTCATTCAAACCGCTATTATTAACAGCAACATTTATCACTTTATCGTTTGAACATGTAATACCTGCAGACATATCAAGAGACAGTATACTTGGATGTATCTCGTCACTTGTTACAAAGATTGTATGTAATTTATTGGCATTAAGTATTGGACGAGTAGCTGTTCCTTGATATTTTTCTGTAACAAAAGCTAGAAACTCAATATTTTCAAGTATAACATCGAAACCAATATTTTGAGGGATATCATAAGTAAAAGTCTTTGTTATAAGTGTTTCAGCTGTTGTCGGACTTATTGCTTCTCCCCATGATGGCGTAATAGCATCACGAAAAACATGCATATGACGATATTGTCCATTAACTATTTGGCTCGGATTTGCACTTGCACCCGATTGATATGAATCGATATTATCCTGCAACATCACCACGTTAAGATAGTTTGTTTCAGACGAACTGTTTGCAGTATAATATACTTCTACTGTCACTGTAGCCTTACGTGTTTCTTTATCTATAGCTACCTGGCCAGCTATATTACATTCTGCAGCTTGACTCATCTGCTGTTGAATACTTGCACCCCATTCTCCTCTTGATATTGATTTTTCTGTCATTCTATTCACAAGTCCTGAAGGAAAGCCACTTACATCAAATCCAGAATATATAGCATTACCATCAGTTGTTTCAAAATCATAAGTAGCATATGTACCAGCGTGAAGGTTAACAATAAAAATATTATCAGGATGTGCTGATGCCAACTCTTTAGCCAATTTATGTCCTTCTGGACAATACTGACAATATGAGCCTGTAAATTCTTCAAGAATTACATTTCTATTAGCTGGCACCGTTGACACAAAGTTTTGAGCATTCAAAGCCGCTGTTAAAAATAATAACAACATAGAAATAATAGAGATTCTTTTCATCGTTTAAGTATTTTAGTTTATATCATTTTCCTTTGTGCAAATATAAAAAAAACTGTGAATTTCTCCACAGTTTTTTTTATTGACTCTGAACACTGAACTCTGACTTTGAACTTTGAACTTTGACATGTCTGTGTCTGTGTCTGCGTCAACAGTCTGTGTCTTAATCATTATATTCTGCCAAGATTCCAGCGACCTTGTCTGCTGTCACACGACCATATACTTTATCGCCAATCATCATAACAGGAGCTAGACCACAAGCACCGACACAGCGTAAGCAGTTCAAGGAGAACTTGCCGTCAGCCGTTGTTCCGCCTACTTGTATTGCGAGCTGACGTTTCAACTCATCTATGACTTTCTCTGCTCCGCGAACATAACAAGCTGTACCCAAACATACTGAAATAGGATAACGACCTTTTGGTGTCATGGTGAAGAATGAATAGAAAGAAACGATGCCATATACTCTTGCTACTGGAATATGTAATTCTTCTGCTACCAATTCTTGAACTTCTGCTGAAAGATAACCGAATTCGCCTTGAACTTTATGAAGCACGTTGATGACTTCACCTGGTTCGTTGTTGAAAGATTTACAAATACCTTTCACGAAGTTTATCTTGGATTCTGATAATTTTATAACTGCCATAATATTTACATTTTAATCATTAAACAAATAACACTTTTTATTCGCCAATCTCGACATGGTCTGATTTGTCGAAGTAATGTGTATGTAAAAGTTCATGTGATTTATGTCCACATGGTTCTCCAAGATATTCCTTATACAATTTTATTATTGAAGGATTTTCGTGCGACTTACGAATTGGCTTGTTGCGATCTTCTTCGTATGTAGCCTCAAAACGTTTTCTAATTATCTCGCTATTGCCATGGTGGTAAGGCTGACCGGCGCCACCGATGCAACCACCAGGACATGCCATGACTTCGATAGCGTGGAATTGTTCTTTTCCTTCGCGAACTCTTTCGAGCAAAGTACGAGCGTTCTTCAAGCCGTGAGCGATACCGATGTGAATTGGAGTTCCGTTGAAGTCGACCCAAGCGTCACGGATGCCTTCTAGTCCACGTAACTCTGTGAAGTCAATCTTTTCGAGTTTCTTGCCTGTAAATAGTTCGTACGCCGTACGAGCAGCTGCTTCTATAACACCGCCTGTAGCACCAAAGATGACTGCAGCGCCTGTTGATTCGCCGAGTGGGTCGTCGAAATCTGCTGTCGGCATTTCTTTCAAATCTAAGTTAAATTGTTTAATCAGACGAGCCAACTCACGTGTTGAGAGAACGTAATCTACATCAGGATTGCCGTTCATAGAGAACTCTTCACGTTTACATTCATACTTCTTGGCTAGACATGGCATGATAGAGACAACGACCAAGTCTTCACGTTTGATACCCATCTTCTCTGCCCAGTAATTCTTAGCGATAGCACCGAACATCTGTTGTGGTGATTTCGCTGTTGAAGGCACGTCGAGCATATCAGGGAAGTTATGTTCAAAGAAGTTAACCCAACCTGGACAGCATGATGTTAATATTGGAAGACGAACCGACTTATCGCCTTTTGTAAATCTGTCAATACGTTGTAGCAGTTCTGTACCTTCTTCCATAATTGTCAAGTCAGCAGCGAAGTCAGTGTCGAACACATAGTTAAAACCAATTTGACGTAATACTGCAGCGAGCTGACCTGTGACTATTGTACCAGGCTCCATGCCGAATTCTTCACCGATAGCAACGCGTACTGCTGGAGCTGTCTGTACGATGACTGTCTTCTTAGGGTCGTTGATAGCCATCATCACTTTACGTGTGTCATCCACTTCACTCAAAGCACCTACAGGACATACCTGCACACATTGTCCGCACATCACGCATGGAGAGTCTATCATGTCTTGTTCGAATGCAGGAGCCACCACAGCCTGGAAGCCACGATTCACTGCCGAGAGTGCGCCAACGCTTTGGATGTTGTTACATACGTTTTCACAGCGGCGGCACATAATACATTTATCCATATCACGAATGATTGAAGGTGACATATCAACACGATACGTTGATTGTTCTCCTTTATATGGTATTTCTCTTATGCCGAGATTCTGAGCTAAATTCTGCAGCTCACATTGTCCCGACTTAGGACATGTGAGACAGTCTGTAGGGTGATCAGAGAGAATCAGCTCCACAACGGTACGACGAGCGTTGATGACACGTTGTGAGTGTGTCAGCACCTCCATGCCATCTACACATTCTGTAGCACATGCTGGTGCGAGGTTACGACGTGGTCTGCCGTTGAAGTCCTTCACCACTTCCACAACGCAAACGCGACATCCTCCAGGTTTATTTTCAAAATTCATTCCTGCCAATTCAAAATAACATAAGGTAGGAATATGAATGCCGGCCTGACGAGCTGCCTTTAAGATTGTTGTACCTTCTGCAACTTCTACCGGTCTGTTATCTATAGTGAGTCTTATCATCTTTATGTTCCTTTCTATATTATTTGATTGAGATTGCACCGAACTTACATTTTTCATAACATGCACCGCACTTGATACATTTGAGATTGTCGATATGATGTGCCATTTTCTTTTCACCTGAGATAGCATCCTGAGGACATGCTCGTTTACATGCACCGCAGCCTATACATCTAGTAGAATCTATTTCATAGCTCATCAATGATTTACATGCGCCAGCACGACATTTCTTATCGACGACATGTTCTACGTATTCATCCCAGAAGTTGTCTAATGTAGAAAGAACAGGATTTGGCGATGTCTGACCTAAGCCACACAAAGCAGTATCTTTGATAACTTCAGCGAGGTTGCGTAATTCCTGAAGGTCTTGCATTGTTCCATTGCCTTTAGTAATCTTATCGAGAATTTCTAGCATACGTTTGTTACCGATGCGACATGGAGAACATTTGCCGCAGCTTTCTTCGCAGGTGAATTCAAGGTAGAACTTAGCTATAGCTACCATACATGATGTCTCATCCATGACGACAAGACCACCAGAACCCATCATTGAACCTGCAGCCATCAGGCTTTCATAGTCGATTGGAGTATCCAGATGTTTACTTGTCAAGCAACCTCCGGAAGGACCGCCTGTCTGAACAGCTTTAAACTCACGATTATTCTTGATGCCTCCACCGATTTCATATATAATTTCACGTAGTGTTGTTCCCATTGGCACTTCTATCAAACCAACATTATTGATTTGACCAGCCAAAGCGAACACCTTAGTTCCTTTAGATTTTTCTGAGCCTATGCCAGCGAACCAGTCAGCGCCTTTGGTGATAATGATTGGAATGTTAGCCAATGTCTCAACATTGTTAACATTAGTTGGTTTATTCAGATAACCAGACACTGCTGGGAATGGAGGTTTAAAAGTAGGCTCACCACGTTGACCTTCCATTGAATGTATGAGAGCTGTCTCTTCGCCACATACGAATGCGCCAGCACCATAACGTAACTCTATGTCAAAGCTAAATCCGCTACCAAGGATATCTGTTCCTAACATACCACATTCTCTTGCTTGTGCTATTGCTATCTGCAAGCGTTCGATTGCGAGAGGATATTCAGCGCGAATATAGACAAGTCCTTTTGTTGCACCGATAGCATAGCCGCATATCGCCATCGCCTCTATTATTGAATGAGGGTCACCTTCCATAATGGAACGATCCATGAAAGCACCTGGGTCACCCTCATCGGCATTACATACTACATATTTCTGGTCTGCATCATTCTTAGCGCAGAGTCCCCACTTAACGCCAGTAGGGAAGCCTGCACCACCTCTACCACGAAGTCCAGATGCAGTGACTTCAGAGATGACTTCTTGTGGCGTCATTTCTGTCAAGCACTTGCCGAGTCCTTCATAACCATCTCGTGCAATAAACTCATTGATATCTTCAGGA
The DNA here is from genome assembly GCA_045648285.1 of Bacteroidales bacterium. Taxonomy (GTDB): domain Bacteria; phylum Bacteroidota; class Bacteroidia; order Bacteroidales; family F082; genus Limimorpha. Next base: position 8,196 of record JAZRNQ010000194.1, read on the forward strand.
TTGATGAAGCCACAGTTACGCAAGGCAATACGAAGCTGTTTCTTATAGAATCCCATGTGTTTGGAGTCAGCCACATGTTCATTTGTTTCTGGATCTAAATAAAGAAGGTCTTTTACTTTACAAGATTGTATGATATGTTCATCGACTATTCTCTCGACATCAGATGGTTTTACTTGGGTGTAAAACGTATTGTCAGGTATCATTTTCACGATAGGTCCCTTTTCACAGAAACCGAAGCATCCAGTCTTGATAACCATGACTTCATCTTGCAAACCTTTTTCTTTTAATAATGAATTAAAGTTTGCGACGATTTCGTCACTTGCAGATGACTTACAACCTGTACCGCCGCAGCAAAGCACATGCATTTTGATTTTTGCATTCTCACTATCAGCTATGGCATCTTTAATCTGTGTCAACACTTCTGGATTTTCACTCTTTTCACGAAGGTCGAGTTTCGACTGGAACTTTTCTTTCAAAGTTCTCAGCTCAGCTAATGATTTTATTTTTGCCATTTTCTTTAATGTTTATTAATGAATGATGAGGCAAATTTAAAAAATCATTTCGTTTTTTCAAATCATTTTTATCTCTTTTGATACTATGATATAAAAAAAGTCAACATCACTGTTGACCTCTTTCTTTATTACGCTGTGCTTCTGCAATTCTCTGACTGAATTCGCATCCGCAGTATCTTTGGTTATAGAAGTTATACTCTTTTATAATCTGTATTCTTCTTTCGCTGAGTCCACCTTTTCTCCAATTCTGTGCCCAATATGTCACATCAGGATAATGGTTCTGTGCATAAAGTCCTGCTTCTTCTATTTGTTGCAGCGATTTCCATCGGCTCGATGCTAGTGTCGTTGTGATTACACTTATACCTCTTTCGTGCGCATATTTAGCAGACTCCATAAGTCTAAGTTTAAAACATTTCAAGCAACGGCCACCTCTTTCCGGTTCGTTCTCCAGTCCACGCATTTCCTCAAGCCAAGCTTCATGATTATAATCAGCATCGACTATTTCGAGTCCAAGACTCTTAGCGTAACGCGTACACTCATCTTTTCTAATCAGATATTCTTCCTCTGGATAAATGTTGGGGTTACAATAAAAAATAAGAGGCATGATGCCATTCTGCATCATGCACTCTATTATTGCTGAAGAACAAGGAGCACAACATGTGTGAAGAAGAACTTGCTTAACTCCACCTGGTGCTTCTATATTCATACTTATTTTTTCATTATTTTTTGAACTGATGTTGCACCGTTAGCTTGTAATTTAACGAAGTAAATACCTGATGCAAATTCGCTCATGTCAACTTTAACTGTTTCGTTCATTTCTGATGCGAATACTACTCTACCGAATACGTCAACTACTTCAACATAGTCAGCTTCGCTTGATTCTACCATTACGAAGTCTTGTGCTGGGTTTGGATATACGTTTGAAGCGAATTCAACTTCATTAACGTTTACACCTGATTCACCAAATTTACCAACTTCATAGTCCATAACGTATGTTGTTACGTATGCTAATTCGTAGCTATCATTTTGTGCGTAGTATTCAAATGATTTTAACAAGTTTGTCTTTGATTCTGGAAGTTGTGGATAATCATCTTCTGGATTTGAATAATAGAATACGTCTTTTGCTAATACATCTGTGTCATATGCAAAAGCTTTCTTTTCTTGAACTGTTCCTGAAGGAGTTCTTGTTTCAGCAACAACGCAATTGCCGAATTCATCATATTCTCTTACTCTAACTGTTTGAGCAACCCATTGACCTGCTTCAACGAAGAATTCAACTTCTCTTACGCAGTTACCGTTATCATCATATTCATATTCTGTTAAGAAAGCATTTTCAAGATAATATGATTCGAAGCTGTATTGTTGCATTGTTTCAGAAATTTTACGACCTTCTTCATCATATTCAATGATTGCTTTTTGATATTCTTCAATTCCAAAGAATTCCAATGCCCAATCTGTCATTCTACCTTCTTCATCATAGTAATATCTGTAGATACCGCCTAATTCGAAACCTGCACCATAACCAAAATCGTTATAGTTTTCACGGCTTGTTCTTAAGTTGTTTTCATCATATGTATAAGCAACATAACATGCATATATCCATTCTCCATTGAATTTTTGCCATGTAGCCAACTTTGTGATATTACCTCTTTCATCGTAGAAGAGAGAGTCAATACACTCTGTTTCTGTTGTGAAGTCAATTTCATTTATACATGTAATTTGTGTTGATGTTTCATTTGGATAAATGTAATCCCAATTCTCATAACCATCATCTGAAAACACTTGTGACAAACGCATTGTGTAACTCTGTGCAAAGATTGGTAAACTAAACATTACCATTGCTGCAATAAGTAAAAATTTTCTCATAATAATTTAAGTTTAGTTATTTAATAAATTTGTTTAAATGCTTTTATAAGTGAGCGCAAAAATAAATATTTTTTTTATTCCACAACCATAAAAAAAGCAAATAATTTTAATTCATTTGTCTCCTCGCTTTTCTCATTGCTCTGCGCTTCAGTCTTTCTTCTTTCTTTTTAGACAAATGGCTTAAAACCAAAACTAAGGCTGCTCCAACAATTGCCATTATCATTACAAGAAGAGATTCTATTGTCATAGGTGGCAAATGAAAACTATAGTCATACATTCCTGGAAGAACTTCCTTCCACGGATAAACGACAGGGAGACTGCCAATCATAAAACCAGACAAAACAGATAATGTCTCGTTTCTAAATTCTTTCATAAGCCACGACAAAAGATACGAGATAGAAATGATACTTATTACAGCACCTATAACAAATGGCAATAAAACCATAAATCCTTGTCCGAATGTAGATAGTTTTGTAATAGCTGGTAATGCCTGTGTAACGATAAGTTCGTAATTGCCCATTACCATCATAAGATGTGAACCTGAAATTCCTGGCACTATCATACCCAAAGAACCGATGATGCCACATAATATCAAATATAGGAAATTGTCATTCGGATACGGATTGCTCTTTATTGAAAGGTAGAAAGAAACGATAATAGCGACTGACATCAACACTATCATTCTCGGTGTTTTCTTACCTATCATACCTAACACATAAACCACCGACGCTACTATCAATCCCATGAAGAAAGCATATGCATAAGCTTCATATTGTTTGAAGATAGCTTTCAAGGAAATTGCCGTGAGTATCATACCTGCCATGATACCTATTAATAACGTAAGCAGGAACTTAAAATCCGTCTTCTTGGCGAATTCTGAAAACTCACCCTTAAATAACAATTTGAACGCCTTCAAATTCAACGATTTTATTGAATTTATAAAGCGTTCAAAAACTCCTATTATCAAGGAAACCGTACCGCTAGATACTGGAATCACATTAACGATTCCCATAGCCATACCTTTAAAAAATGTAGTTATTTGTTGTTTTATTGTCATGATTGTTGTTTTCCGAAAAACTATCAAAATTCATTCCTAAAAACGTGACATTATAACTTTTGTTTTACAATCTTAAAACTTTTTTTAAAGGTCACAACTTCTATTTTTTTAGGATGCGATAAATCACGTCCCTACAAATTCCTAACTGATTAGACGCATCAACGACCTATTGTTTATTTCCATCGGTGTCATTGACACGTCTCTACAACCATTCCCTAACTCCTAATTAATAACCTCCCCGTATAAATCAAAATAATCGGCTTTGACAAGTTTAACGTTTACAAAATCGCCGACATTCAATTCAGCATCATCAACGGAAATCAAGATTTCGTCATCAACTTCTGGAGAGTCGTATTGTGTTCTACCTATATAATAATCACCTTCTATTCTGTCAATCAAAACTTTTTCTATCAAACCAACTCTCTTTTCGTTTGTCTCCAAAGAGATGTTCTGTTGTATCGCCATGATAGTATCAACACGTTCTTGTTTGACTTCTTCTGGAACATCGTCTTCCATTTCGTAAGCTGGAGTTCCCTCTTCTGGAGAATAAGCGAAAACACCTGCACGCTCGAACTTCATCTCTTTTACGAAATCACACAATTCCTTGAATTGTTCTTCTGTCTCGCCTGGGAAACCAACAATAAATGTTGTTCTGAAAGCGATTCCAGGGACTCGGTTACGAGCATTTGTAACAAAATGTATTGTCTGCTCCTTATCGACGCCGCGTCTCATATTTTTCAAGATTGGCGTGCTGATATGCTGCAAAGGCAAGTCTATGTAATTACATATTCTTGGTTCGTTATTCATCAGGTCGAGAAGCTCATCAGGGAAACCTTGTGGATAACCATAATGAAGTCTTATCCATTCAAACTCTTTTATCTCAAGAAGTTTTTTCACCAACTCAACGATGTGATACTGACCATCTATGTCGCGGCCATAATATGTCAAGTCCTGAGCGATAAGGATAAGTTCTTTCACACCTTTTTGTGCGAGAAGATTTGCTTCTTTAATAAGGTCTTCCATTGGAACCGAGACATGTTCGCCACGAATCAAAGGTATCGCACAGAAAGCACAGCGTCTGTTACAGCCTTCAGAAATCTTCAGATAAGCATAATGACTTGGAGTAGAGAGAATTCTCTCGTGATTGTAATCTAAAGTTACTGAGTTGCTGAGTTGCTGAGTTGCTGAGGTCAACTCTTCATTTTTTAAAATGCCGTTTGCGATAAGTTGTACTGATTCAACGCCAAAGAAACCGTCCACTTCATGGATTTCTTCTTGTAAGTCCTTACGATAACGTTGTGAGAGACAACCTATGACATAAAGTTTCTTTATCTTTTTGGCTCTTCTTAGTTCTGCGTATTCTAGTATTGTGTCTATAGATTCTTCTTTAGCGTCGCCGATGAAGCCGCAGGTATTTATTATCACTATGTCTGATTTCTTTTCAGATTCGTGAACAATGTCATAGCAGTGGCTTAGCGAGGCTGCAAGGCGTTCTGAGTCCACTCTATTTTTTGAACAGCCGAGCGTAACGATATTTATTATAGGTTTCTTCATCTTATATCAATTTCTACCTTCGAAGAGGCTATTAACAAACTCTTTTCTGTCAAATATCTGAAGATGATCCATTCCCTCACCTACTCCGATATATTTTACAGGAATCTTAAACTGGTCTGAAATACCAATCACTACGCCACCTTTCGCCGTTCCGTCTAATTTAGTTAGAGCAAGAGCATTGACTTCAGTGGCTGCCATAAACTGACGAGCTTGTTCAATAGCGTTTTGTCCTGTTGAAGCATCGAGAACGAGAAGCACTTCATGAGGTGCGTCGCCAACTACTTTCTGACAAACTTTTCTAATCTTAGCGAGCTCGTTCATCAAGTTCACTTTATTGTGTAAACGACCAGCAGTGTCGATGATAACGACATCAACATTTTGTTCAACGGCTGTCTTCACTGCGTCGTAAGCAACTGAAGCAGGGTCAGCATTCATGCCATGAGAAACGATAGGCACACCGACACGTTCTGACCATATTGTCAGCTGGTCGACAGCAGCTGCACGGAATGTGTCAGATGCTCCGAGCATAACGCTCTTTCCTGCCTTCTTGAAATTATGGGCTAACTTACCTATTGTTGTAGTCTTACCGACGCCGTTGACGCCAACGACCAAAATAACGTATGGTTTCTTTCCTTCTGGAATATCGAATGTAGTTCCGTCACCAGAATTGTTTTCCTGCAACAATGCTGCGATTTCTTCTTTAAGGATTCGGTTCAGTTCATTTGTTCCGAGATACTTGTCTCGAGCTACACGTTCCTGGATACGTCCGATAATCTTCAAGGTTGTGTCAACGCCGACATCTGATGTAACCAAAATCTCTTCTAGATTATCCAAAACCTCATCATCGACTTTAGACTTACCGATGATAGCTTTTGAAATTCTGTCAAACACACTGGTACGTGTCTTTTCCAAACCTTTGTCGAGTTCTTGTTTCTGTTCCTGCTCGACTTCTTTGTTTCTCTTGAAAAATGAAAATAAACCCATAATCTTACGCTTTTTTGCAAAGATAATAAAAAAGACTACAAGACAACAAGACTATAAGACAAAAAGTTTTTTTCAGTTAGGAGTTACACACATTACTTGTTGTCTTGTAGTCTTGCAGTCTTGTTGACTTTAACAAAAACACAAAAAGCTCCTTCGATTTCTCGAAGAAGCTATTGTATTGTGTTCAGAAAGCTATATTATTTCTTTGCGATGAATTCTTGAACTTGATCGATTGGAACGATTGTTTCGTCGAAATAATAAGCACCTGTTTTTTCTGATTTCTTCATTCTAATAACCTTAGAATACTCTTTACCTAAAGTACGTAAGGTAGCAACAACTTTCTTTGCCATGGCCTAATCTTATTTAATTTCTTTATGAACTGTCATTTTCTTCAAGATTGGGTTGTATTTCTTAAGTTCCAATCTTTCTGGTGTATTTTTCTTATTCTTTGTTGTAACGTAACGTGATGTACCAGGCATGCCACTTGCTTTGTGCTCTGTACATTCCAAAATTACTTGTACGCGTGCGTCTTTAGTCTTCTTTGCCATTTTTATCTCCTTTCAGAATTTGGATTGCAAAAATACACATTTATTTGATAAATGCCAATACTTTTTATCCAAATTTTTATTTTTATTATTCAACAATCTTTACGATTGATTTTCAATAATTTACTTATTATTTGTTAATAATTTCGTTAACTTTAACCAAGAGTTCTGCTTCTTTTTGCATTGCTTTTGCTTCAATTTCAGCACCAGCTTTAACCATTTTTTCTGCAAACTCTCTGTCTTTGATGCCAGCAGCATTGATTTTCACGTTCAAGAATGCGCCCATAACAGCACTTCTGCAGCACATTGCGCCAACGCCTGCGTCTGACACTGATGCTGGGTTACCGTCGTTAACCATTGCTTCAACTACTTCGAATGCTGAGAATGCAACTTCCATAGTCTTGAATGGAACTTCGATAGCGTATTTTGAAGCGTCTTCGATAGCTTGCTTGCGGATTTCTTTTTCTTCTTCAGTCTTCTTAGGCAAACCGAAAGCATCCATAATCTTGTTGAATGCGTTTGTATCTTCGTCAACTAATGCAATGAGTTGATTCTTGATAGCTTGGCCTTTTTCTGCCCATTGTGAGAAGAATTCCCATCTGTCGTCCCAACCTGGTTTGTGTGATGACAAGTTTGCTACCATTGTTGCCAATGATGCGCCGAGAGCACCCATATAAGCTGAGATAGAACCGCCGCCTGGAGCTGGACTTTCGCTTGCTGTTTCATCAGCGAAAGCAGCACATGTCATGTCAACCAATTTCTTTTGTGAGTTGTCTTCAATCAAGAATTCGATGACTTTTTCCTTAGGATTGAAAGGTTTCAAATCGTCGAGACCCATTGACTTGATAGCTATCTTCATGATTTCATCTTCGCTGACGCCTAATGAACGTTCTTGTTTAGCGAGATAGAAACGACCTGCGTCGAGGAGAACGCTCTTAGGAACAAGACCAACGATTTCGCAGCCTGTCACGCGGACGCCACGAGCTGCTGCTTTGTTGCATACTTCTTCGAAGCAAACGTGAACTGGAGTCTTAGCAATGTTGGTGATGTTCATTGATACCTGAGCGATACCGTATTCTTCGATGAACCAGCCGATAGCTTTTGTTCCTGGCAATGTACCTGGAATCATGACTGGATTGCCGTTTTCGTCCTTAACAGGTTTGTCTGTAACCTTTGGACCTTGTCTCATTGGACGACCTTTCTCTCTAACGTCGAAAGCGATAGCATTAGCGCGACGTGTAGATGTTGTGTTTAAGTTGTAGTTGATAGCGATTAAGAAATCACGAGCGCCAACAGCTGTTGCACCTGTTGTAGCTACTCTTTCATTGAAAACCTTAGGACCGAAGTCAGCTGTGCAACCTGATGCGAATCTTTCTGCTAATGCTTCGTATTCACCAGCGCGGCAAACAGCGAGGTTACGTCTTTCTGGAGAGAAAGCTGCATTTTCGTAGCAGAATACAGGGATTTCCAATTCATTACCGATTCTTTCACCGAGTTGACGTGCATACTCAACTACTTCTTCCATTGTGATGCCTGCGACTGGAACTAAAGGACAAACGTCAGTAGCACCGAAACGTGGGTGATCACCGTGGTGGTTACGCATATCGATGAGTTCGGCTGCTTTCTTAACAACGCGGAATGCTGCTTCACAAACATTCTTAGGCTCACCTACGAAAGTGATAACAGTTCTGTTTGTTGTTGCTCCTGGATCGACGTCTAATAACTTAACGCCTTCAACCTTCTCAATCTCAGCTGTAACTTGATTGATGATGTTCATATCGCGACCTTCGCTGATATTAGGAACACAT
>JAZRNQ010000195.1:0-4653 GCA_045648285.1 Bacteroidales bacterium
TCAAAAATTGGAAGACAAGAGTAAATCTCCTGCCTTGGATTCGTGCCCACAACGCCGTGGTGTTTGTGTACGTGTTTACACAACAACACCTAAGAAGCCTAATTCAGCTATGCGTAAAGTTGCTAGGGTTCGTTTGACCAATCAGAAAGAAGTTAATGCTTACATTCCTGGTGAAGGTCATAACTTGCAGGAACACTCAATCGTGATGATTAGAGGTGGTCGTGTTAAAGATCTTCCAGGTGTACGTTATCACATCATCCGTGGTGCTTTAGATACAGCTGGTGTAGATGGTCGTGCACAACGTAGATCAAAATACGGAGCAAAACGTCCTAAAAAGTCCGCTAAGAAGTAAAAATTGTTAAACGGTAAAAGTTTAGAACATTAAAACATGAGAAAAGCTAAACCAAAGAAAAGAATCATCCTTCCAGATCCAAAATACGGTGATGTATTGGTAACAAAATTCGTTAACAACATCATGTTGAAGGGTAAAAAGAATCTTGCTTACGAAATTTTCTATAGTGCAATGGATATCGTAGGTAACAAATTAAACGAAGACCCTATCAGTGTTTGGAAGAAAGCTTTAGAAAACGTAACTCCACAGGTTGAGGTAAGAAGCCGTCGTATTGGTGGCGCGACTTTCCAAATTCCTTCAGAGATTCGTCCTTCTCGTAAACAAAGCATCGGTATGAAAAACCTCATCGGTTATGCTCGTAAACGCCATGAAAAATCAATGGGCGAAAGATTAGCAGGCGAAATCATGCAAGCTTACAAAGAAGAAGGCGCTGCTTTCAAGAAAAAGGAAGAAATCCACAGAATGGCTGACGCTAATAAAGCCTTCTCACACTTCAGATTCTAATATAAAATAACAAAGTGTAAATAATGATGAAAAACGGTCAAAATAATATGAATAATCTCGATTTTACTCGTAATATTGGTATCATGGCTCACATAGATGCCGGTAAAACTACAACTACAGAGCGTATTCTGTATTATACAGGCCGTAGTCGTCGTATCGGTGAAGTGCATGACGGTGCTGCAACAATGGACTGGATGGTTCAAGAACAAGAACGCGGTATCACAATCACTTCAGCTGCTACAACAGTATTCTGGAATGTTAACAACAAACCTTACAAAATTAATGTCATCGATACTCCTGGTCACGTCGATTTTACAGTCGAAGTCGAACGTTCTCTCAGAATTCTTGATGGCGCTGTGGCACTTTTCTGTGCAGTAGGTGGTGTTGAACCTCAATCAGAAACTGTATGGCATCAATCCGATAAATACAAAGTTCCACATGTCTGCTTTATCAATAAAATGGACCGCTGTGGTGCTGACTTCTTTAAAGTTGTCGAACAGATTAAAGAACGCCTTGGCGCAAATCCTATCCCATTACAACTTCCTATCGGAAGCGAAGATACTTTTATCGGTGTTGTTGACTTAGTCAAAAACAAGGCTTTTGTTTGGGAAGATGAACTTGGTCTTCAAATGGAAGAAGTAGAAATACCTGAAGATATGCAAGATCTCGTAACTGAATATCGTGCTATGTTACTTGAAGGTGCTGCTGAAGACAATGAAGAATTGTTCGAGAAATTTATGGACGACCCTGAGTCTATCACAGAAGAAGAACTTATCGCAGAGATTAGAAAAGCTACTATTTCAAGACGTGCTTGTCCAGTCTTATGTGGTGCTTCTTTCAAGAACAAAGGTGTACAATTCTTACTCGATGCAATCGTCAATTATCTTCCAAGTCCAAATGATATAGAAGACGTTGTAGGTATTAATCCAAAGACAGAAAAAGAAGAAATTCGCAAAGCGGATTCAAAAGAACCGTTCTGCGCCCTTGCTTTCAAAATTGCAACAGATCCTTACGTAGGTCGTCTTGCTTTCTTCCGTGTTTACTCTGGTTCACTCAAATCTGGATCATACGTGCTTAATGCATCAACAGGTAAGAAAGAACGCATCTCTAGAATTATGCAGATGAATGCTAATAAGCAAACACCACTCGATATTATCGAAGCAGGTGACATCGCTGCAGCTGTCGGATTCAAAACAATTAGAACAGGCGACACCCTCACTAGCGAAGACAACCCTTTATTGCTTGAGTCTATCTCATTCCCACAACCAGTAGTTCAAATCGCAGTTGAACCTAAAACTCAAGCAGAGATGGACAAGTTATCACTTTCCTTAGATAAACTTGCCGAAGAAGACCCAACTTTCCAAGTCACCACAGACGACAATTCAGGTCAAACAATTATAGCTGGTATGGGCGAGTTGCACTTAGATATCATTATCGACAGATTAAGAAGAGAGTTTGGCGTAGAGATAAATGTTGGTAGCCCACAAGTATCGTATAAAGAATCATTCACAGAAACTGTTACACATCGTGAAGTTTATAAGAAACAAACTGGTGGTAAAGGTAAATTTGCTGATATCGAGTTTGAAATCGGTCCAGCTGATGAAGGTGTTTCTGGAGTACAATTTATTAACGACATCAAAGGTGGTAGTATTCCTCGCGAATTTATTATTGCTACAGAAAAAGGTTTCAAGAATGCATTGTCAAATGGCGTTTTAGCAGGATTCCCAATGGATTCAGTTAAGGTACGCTTATATGACGGTTCAACTCACCCAGTTGATAGTGATGCATTATCATTTGAAGCTGCAGCTCACTTTGGTTTCAAAGCAGCAGGTGTGAAAGCAAAATCAGTTGTTATGGAGCCAATCATGAAAGTAGAAGTTCGTGTACCATCTGAGTATGTAGGTGATGTATCAGGCGATCTTAATAGAAGAAGATCAATTTTGCGTGAGATTGAAGCTGGTGCTTCATTGCAAATAATAAAAGCTGATGTTCCATTATCAGAAATGTTTGGATACATTACTACATTAAGAACATTAACACAAGGAAGAGCTAATTACAGCATGGAATTCAGTCACTATGCAAGATTAGCAGACGATTTGGCAGAAGTAGTTGTCAAGAAAGCAAAAGGAACATATTTCTCTTTATAAGAAGTAATAACAGAATAAGATTAGAATAAAAAATAAAAAATTAACAACAAATTCTTATGAGTCAAAGAATTAGAATTAAGTTAAAATCTCATGATCACAACTTAGTTGATAAATCAGCTGAGAAGATTGTGAAGACTATCAAATTGACTGGCGCTGTTGTTAGCGGTCCTATACCATTACCAACAGACAAGAAAATTTACACAGTATTGCGTTCTACTTTCGTTCACAAGAAATCGAGAGAACAATTTGAGTTATCATCATACAAACGTTTGCTTGATATCTATAACTCAACATCACAAACTATCGATGCTTTGATGAAATTAGAATTACCAAGCGGTGTAGAAGTAGAAATTAAATTATAATTGTAAAACTATCTAGTAATTAAAAGCGTAGCATGTCAGGAATACTAGGAAAAAAGATTGGGATGACCAGCATTTACGACGAAAGTGGTAGAAATATTCCAGTAACAGTCGTTGAAGCAGGTCCTTGCGTAGTCACCCAAGTTAAGACAAAAGAAAAGGACGGTTACGATGCTATCCAAATGGCGTTTGATGAAAGAAAGGTGAAGAACACCCCTAAAGCTTTACAAAAACATTTTGAAAAAGCTGGCACAACACCAAAGAAGGTAGTACGCGAATTCTCACGTTTCGAAGAAGGTCACAGAAAGAGCCTTGGTGAAACAATTACCGTCGAAGTATTTATGGAAGGCGAATTTGTTGACGTAACAGGTATCAGCAAAGGTAAGGGCTTCCAAGGTGTAGTAAAACGTCACAATTTCGCTGGCGTTGGACAAGCGACTCACGGTCAACACAACCGTATGAGAAAACCGGGTTCAATCGGTGCATGTGCTTACCCTTCAAGAGTTTTCAAAGGCTTACGTATGGGTGGTCACATGGGTAACCGTACAGTGAAGGCTATTAACCTTCAAATCATGAAAATCGTTCCCGAGAAGAATTTGTTAGTTGTGAAAGGTTCAGTACCGGGATCTAAAAACGGATATTTAAAAATAGAAAGATGGAGTTAGAAGTTTTAAGAGTAACCGGTGAATCAACAGGACGCAAAGTTCAGTTGAACGAAAATATTTTCGGAATTGAGCCAAACGATCATTGCATTTATTTAGATGTTAATTTGATCAGAGCTAATCAACGTCAAGGTACACACAAAGCAAAAACACGTAGTGAGATTGCTGGTAGTACACGTAAGTTGATCCGTCAAAAAGGAACAGGTGGTGCACGTCGTGGTGATATCAACTCACCAGTATTAAGAGGCGGTGGTAGAGTATTCGGTCCACAACCACGTGATTACGGCTTCAAGTTGAACAAGAAAGTTAGACTTCTTGCACGTAAATCAGCTTTGACATACAAAATGAGAGATGCAGAAATTGCTATATTAGAAGACTTCACCTTTGATAGCATCAAAACTAAGAAGATGGTTGAAGTTTTGAATAACCTTAAAGTGAATGGTGGCAAGAACTTGTTTGTATTCCCAACTGTAGACACAAATGTTGTCATGTCAGCAAGAAACATTCAACGCACTCAAGTCACACTTGCTCGTAACCTCAACACTTATGATATTCTCAATGCCAAGAAAATTTTCATCTTGGAAAGTTCATTACCACAAATTGAAGAAATTCTTGGATAATTAACCTTA
>JAZRNQ010000196.1:0-4108 GCA_045648285.1 Bacteroidales bacterium
AAACATCACAATATTCTTTCTAAGATTTTTATTTTACTGATACACAGCATTGTATCCATGTATTATTATGTCTTATCATGTCATTGGCACGCACTGTGACATTTATGACGGTATAACCTGTTGCGCAACAAGGTGTGATAAGCCGGTTATTAACACTTAATACAGATTATACAATGATACAGATAAATATTGAAACAGCTCAAAAGATGTTTATGCAGATAATGGAACGTTTTGACAGAATAGAGAAAAAACTTGAACGTATGAACAAGATAAAGGAGTGTTTTGACGGCGATACTCTTTTGGACAACTACGACCTGTGCAAACTATTAGGCGTAACATACCGCACTTTGGCACGCTATCGTCAGAAGAAACTTGTACGTTACTATATGATTGACGGACGCACTTATTACAAGGCTTCCGAAATCAAGGAGTTCTTCGAGCAGAAAGGTTTGCCACTTCCTGCAAGCATGAGAAACAATCCTAAATGCTAACCACACAACTACTATGTAATATGGAAATTGTATGTATAGAAAAGAAAGCTTTTGATGAGATATGCAGTCATTTAAGCGAGTTTGAAGATAGAGTAAACAGATTATGCAACTCAAGTCAAGATTTTGCCTTAAAAAACTGGATGGATAATCAGGACGTATGCAAGGCACTACGCATCTCCAAACGAACGTTGCAAGTATATCGTGAGAAAGGATTGATACCTTTTGCACGTATAAAGCACAAGATTTTCTACAAACCAGATGATGTACAGAGATTCATTGAAAGCAATTATCACCCAATCAAAAACAAACGACAATGAGCCACTTTTTCAAAGACATGACAGATACACAGATTACAGAAATACTAAAACAATTGAAACGTATAAACGAACTGCTATGTAAGACTGATAGAATGATACAACCTACCTTAAACAACGAACGCTTTCTAACAGATGAAGAATTATCAAAGATTCTGCGAGTCAGCAGACGTACATTGCAGGAGTATCGTTCAGCAGGTACAATCCCCTACTACCTTGTACAAGGTAAAGCATTGTACAAGGAATCCGAAATAGAAAAGATACTCAACGATTCACACAAACGTTGCGTAGAAGAGCAGCGTTGGGTATGATCTACAAACAACAGCAACAATCCATATGGGTCGTTGCTGTTGTTTTTTTCACAGACTTCTTCGTTTCCATTTTCTACATCGTCCAAACTCCAGTTCTTCATCGAAAAGTTCCACCTTCTTGTCAGCAGTAACTTCTCTCAATCGCTTCATATCCTCATCGACTTTTTTGTCTGTAACATGAGCATATATCTGCGTTGTAGTAATCGAAGTATGTCCCATCATTTTGCTCACTGTTTCAATTGGAACACCTAACGAGAGAGTCATATGAGTTCCAAAATTATGACGAGCCTTATGAAAAGTAAGATGGAAACCATACTCTTTACCTAATTCACTTGTAAGTTTGATCATATAGTCACGACAGTAAAGATTGAAAACCTTATCATCCTTTCTTTCATGCTTATACTTTTCAATAATACGCAAAGGCACATCCAACAATCGCACAGATGACAATGTATCAGTTTTCTTACGTCTTATGTGAATCCACCAACTTCCATCTTCTGATTGCTTTATGTCATTCACAGACAAACGTTTCAAATCAGCATATGCCAGTCCTGTAAAGGTGGAAAATATAAACCAATCACGTACACGTTGCAGATTAGGCTTATCAATCTGTATTGCCATCAACGTCTTAAGGTCTTCCAGTCTCAAATGCCTGCTCTTACGTTTAGGCAAGGACGGATGCAAACGACTATAAGGATCCCTACGCAATGTACCTTGACTGACAGCTCGCATAGTCATTTTTTTCAGTCGATAAAGATGATCATGCACAGTCTTTGGGGACAGACGGCAATCACTTTGCAGAAAAATCTCAAAGTCATCATAAAACACTTTGTCAAGACTTCGCAAAGTAACATCTTCAACACCACGTTTCTCACGAACAAATGTTTCAAGATAACCGTAAGAACGTTGATAGCATAAATAAGTTTCCTTTATACGGTCTATACCTATCCGCTTTTTGAATTCTTCGTTATGTTCTCGGAAAAGGGCAAGTAGTGTCACCGTCTTTTGTCCGATACCTTTGACGGCATTCTTAACAAGTTCCGCCGTAACAAATCCAAAATTCTTCTTGATATTGTTGTAGTGTTCTGAAATCTCTTTAGTCAGTTCATTAATAGCTCTGTTTACAGTTATAGCATTCTCGCTACGTCCATCGGCACACCCCTTATCGGGATTCCAAATATCTGGATTTACAGACACTTTTGTGCCTATCTGTTCCCATTCTGCATCTATGCTAACCTTACACAATAGTTGACACATTCCGTCCTTTCTTACTTTTGTACGATTGATATAAAACAAAACCGCAAATGTACTGCGACGCTTTGCCTTGTTATTATCCAAATTCTTGTTTGTATTCATATATAGCTAATTTTATGATTATCAGATAATGATAGTAAAGCGATCACTGATCTTACTATCGAGTTTTATTGTATCAGAACTTATTTTATCATCTGTGATTTTTGCATAAATCTGAGTTGTTTCTACACGTGTATGTCCCAACATCTTGCTAACAGTCTCAAGGGGAACTCCATGTGAAAGCGTGATTTCTGTAGCATACGTATGTCGTGCCATGTGAAAAACCAACTTGCGATTTATACCACATATAGAAGCGATTGTCTTCAAGTACTTGTTTACATCAGAATTGCTATACATAGGTAACAATTTACCGTTAGGATCCACACCACAATACTTATTGAGTATTTGCAATGGGACATCAAGAAGCGGGACATCGTATTCTACTTTGGTCTTCTTACGTGATGTATGTATCCACAGAGTGCCATTTTCATCCTTCACCATGTTATTCCTAGTAAGCGTGCACATATCTCCATAAGAGATACCTGTATAGCATGAGAACAGAAACAGATCTCTTACAATGTATAGTCGTGCATTATTCAATGGTGTTGTCATCAATAGATTCAATTCTTGTTCCGTCAGGTATTTCAGTTCCCGTTTAGGACGTTCCGTCTCATACCCCCAGAATGGATTGAATGTCAGAATCCCATCAGCTATGGCTTCTTTAATTACAGTTTTCAAGCTTGTAGTAAGATTGACAATGGTACCGAGAGACAGATGGCAGTCGGTTCTCAAATGAATATCGTACTTCTCGACAAATGAACGATCCAATGCCGTAAAAGGAATATCAGTCAGTTTATATTTCTCATTCAAGAACTTTTCAATATGCTGATATGCGCACCTATATGACCATAGAGAACCTACAACACGATTTACACCAACATGCTTCTCAAAGTTCTTTATGAATGTACGGAAATAGCTCATCAATGTCTGTTGTCCAGATGCCATACCAAGAAGCAAACATCTGACATCATCAGCAGTTACACCTTCGCGTATTGAGGATAGGTCCTGATAAATATGAAGCGCATTGGCTCGTATCTCATCCAACTGACGATTGATTTCACGAGCAGCAACACTTTTTCCCGTAGCCCGACCCAAATTCCACATTGCGTGCGGTACAGACATCTTTAAACTAAATGCGACCTCTGAATATCTTCCGACATTCAACCTTGCCATAACAGGGCAATTCCCTTTTGCATCCGCTTCGCTCTTTTTAAGGTAGAACGATACCTTTACATCTGACTGATTCATAGTAAATTCCTTTAATTGCAAAAATAAATTTCACAGAGTTAATGAAGGGCATGTAGAATATAGCAGTATAAAGAAACAAATACCTAACAAAGTATCACTTTCGGTTATTTTTCTTTCTGAAAGAGAAAATGATTACCTTTGTCAGTGCAACAATAACCAAAGCTGATATATTTATGGCAGTCAGCGGTATCTACAATAGATTAAGAATATTATCCTACCAATTAGCCTTCAAAAAAAAGGCAACGGATAGGTAGCAATTCTATCTTCGCAAACATCCATATATGGCTATTTTCACAGAAGTTAGGAATATGGATGTATGACACAAAACCGAACTCAATACCAGCGGTTTAACATTATTTCCCTCCATTATGCCATTATTACGCTTTTTCTT
>JAZRNQ010000197.1:0-5802 GCA_045648285.1 Bacteroidales bacterium
GACTGTAATTTACAACCAGTTCTTATCGTTACTAGCGAAATATTACAACATATCACACTCGGTCTCATTCTACGCCGACAAACTATGCGTAAGCACTCGTTATCTCTCACAGATAACCAATATGTTTCTAAACTGCAGTCCGAAAGACGTCATCGACGATTACCTTTTGAAAGAAGCGAAAGTATTTATTGAATCGACAAACTTATCAATACAAGAAATCGCTTACAAACTCGGCTTCTCTTCACAGACAATGTTTTCCGTTTTCTTCAGAAGAAAAGAAAAATGTTCGCCAGTGGAGTTTAGAACTAAGAGCTAATTTTCAATTTCCAACTTTCAATTATGCATTATGAATTATGCATTATGAATTGATCTTAGGGCGTTCCGGCGAAGCCGTCGGGCTTTCCGCTATATCTTTGCTCGCTATGTTTCCGTCTCGCTTACTCAAAATATGGACTCGGCACTTCGACAAGCTCAGTGACCTCGTCCCCGTCCCCGAACCTCGTTCCCGATATCCGCTCGCAAAGGATGCCGCTCCAATCCCTAACGCATTGGCGGCGATTAAAAATTGAAATTTGAAATTTGAAAACTGAAAATTAACTTTCCATTTTCAACTTTCCACTTTCAATTTAAAAAAACTAATAACTCCTAACTAATAAGGCGTTGCCTTATCCTAGATTTGTTTCGCCCCTTCAGGGCTGCCAATGGCCAATAGCCAACAGCCTTAGTTTTTTTTATTTTCAGAACTAAATTTTATAAAATCGGAACAAGAAAATTTCCATCTGATTTAATTTTCATTCTTTTGCAGCGTAATTTTAAAATTTGATAAAAATGAAAGAAAGAATAGAAAAGAATCGTAATCTTGCTGAGTTATTAAAAGGTGGTGTTATCATGGATGTCACAAATCCAGAGCAGGCTCGTATCGCGGAAGCTGCTGGCGCAATGGCAGTTATGGCTCTTGAAAGAGTTCCTGCTGACATCAGAGCAGCAGGCGGAGTGTCACGCATGAGCGACCCTAAGATGATAAAAGAGATACAAAAAGCTGTGTCGATTCCTGTCATGGCGAAGTGCCGTATCGGTCATTTCGTAGAAGCACAAATCCTTGAAGCTATCGGCATCGACTATATAGATGAAAGCGAGGTCCTCTCTCCTGCCGACGACGTATTCCATGTCAACAAGAGACAATTCAACGCTCCTTTTGTATGCGGCGCTCGTGACTTAGGCGAGGCTTTACGTCGCATCAGCGAAGGCGCAATGATGATAAGAACTAAAGGCGAAGCTGGCACTGGCGACATCGTACAAGCTGTACGTCACATGAGAATGATGCAATCTGAAATCAGAAGAGTCGTCTCTCTCAACAACGATGAATTATACGAAGTTGCAAAAGAATTGAGAGTTCCTTTTGAATTGATACAATACGTTCACGACAACGGCAAGTTGCCTGTTCCTAACTTCGCTGCTGGCGGCGTTGCTACACCTGCCGACGCTGCTTTGATGATGCAACTCGGAGCCGAAGGCGTGTTCGTGGGCAGCGGCATCTTCAAGAGCGGCGACCCAATGAAAAGAGCAACTGCCATCGTGAAAGCCGTTGCAAACTATAAAAATCCTGAAGTCTTGGCAGAGTTAAGCGAAGACCTCGGTGAAGCAATGGTCGGAATCAACGAAAACGAAATCAAAATCTTGATGGCAGAAAGAGGAAAGTGATTGGCTGTTGAAAGTTTAAAACTTAAAATTAAACTAATGTGATAGCAGTTCACAACTCATAGCAAAGTCTGCTGAGTTGTAGACTGCTATCATTATTTAAAAAAAACATTCAAGATCGTTTGATTTTTAAGAAATAATTAGCAAATTTGCCTTGTAAATTTATTTTAAATATTTGAAAACAAACAATCAAACGCTATGAAGAAATTATTATTCACGTTAATCGTCATTTGCTTTACTTTCAGCGGTTTTGCTCAAACCCAAAATCACCTTACATTTAAAGGCATTCCAATTGAAGGTAGCATGACATCATTCTGCCAAAAACTCAAAGCTAAAGGTTTCACCGAAATTGATCGCGACAACAATATTACATTATTCTCTGGCGATTTCACAGGTCAAAACGCAATGGTTGGTGTAACATCTAGTAATGACGGACAAAATGTGTTCGGAGTAACCGTTATCTTTGAATCTTCAGAAGAATGGAAAACTTTGGTCAATACATACGATTATTATAAAGATTTGTATACACGCAAATACGGAACGCCTTCTATTTCAAAGGAAAAAAATCCAGCTTATGGAGAATCTAACATTTACTTTATGCACGAACTCACTCAAGGAACCGTTGTTTGGGGAAGCAAATGGGAAGTTGAAGGTGGAACCATTGAAATTTCAATAGAAAAATCCGATAATTACGGTGACGGCATGGTCGTAATTCTTTACCGTGATTCACAAAATGTCGAAGCAAAAATCCAAAGTGATTTAGAAGATATTTAAACATATCACTTGAACAAATAAAAAACTCTAGAGCGCAGTGTTCTAGAGTTTTTTTGTATCATTTACCTTTGGCTTCAAATTGAATACTTCCACTCACGTCATAGTTTGCTTCATCTAATCCTGAAATATTGATTCCACAAGTTCCTGTTGCAAAAGTGGATTTCCAATTCAAAATCCTTGAATTATAGATTGATACAGTAGGGCTCTTTAATTCTATATCGCAATATATCATACCATATTCTGGAGAATAAAGTACACCATCATAATTAACGTTCTCAAATTTCAACCCTAAGCCATCGCAATATCCTTCAAAAAACAACTCGCTAAATTCACCATTTACGCCATTGATTTGCATCGTGACATTACCCTCATCATCTTTCGCTGTAATAACAGCTGTTGTTTCAATCACTTCAGTTGCTATTGGCAAGATACTGTTTCCATATTTAACACTAATGTTTGGGGTTATCTTAATATTATACTCACCAACAACCTTTTCAGTATAGTCAGTATCATCTGGTCCACATGATGACAATGCAAGCATACAAAATGCTAACAAACAATAAATTAAACCTTTAACTTTCATAATGATATTTTTTAAGTATAGAGACACATCTATAAAATGCGTCTCTATAACGATTCATTCTTTTAAATATTATCAAGAACTCCTCAATTCTGAGTTTTTGAATTTCTGAGTTTTTGAGTTTTTATTTAACAATTATTCTACAATTTCTTACATCACTGCCAGCAACGACTTTAATCACATAAACGCCTGCTGTTTCAATGCCTTTGATGAAATCTGTATCAGCATATTCCGCGACTTTAGCTCCGACAGAATTGTAAACCTCTACTCTATCGTATGTCATTCCGAGATTGATTTCAGCATTTACACTTGTAGGATTTGGATAAAGATTGAACATAGACTTATCATCTGCGGAATTTATTTCACCAATGCCTTCATCATCTTCTTCTCCATTTTCTATACTGTCAGCGCCTTTTGTCAACCATTCGAGGCTAAAGTTATAGAATACAGTGCTGTAGTTATCTTTTCCTGTGTAAAAATCTTCTTCAACATAAATGCCGATTGTGTTGTCAGGCAAAATGCACAATGAAGAATATGCCGAGCTGTAAGGCACTATGCAACGTGAAGTTGGCCATGATTCACCTTCATCATAACTAACGAATACTGTGACATTCTTTCTTTCAGTACCTGTTGGGACTGAATGAAGAAGTCTGTTTTTATCATCGCCATTGTTTACTGAAGTATAACGAATCAAATCGCCATTACATGCTGGAGCTGTGATATCGTACCATGTATATGGAACAGCTCTCCATGTCAAGCCACCATCGCTAGAGATGTTATACCATCTGTTTCCTCCATGTCTGATACTCATTAAAATACGACCGTCTTCAAGTTCTGTAACCTTAGCTTCATCGCCGCCAATAGAAGCACGACCCGACACATTCCATGTCTCGCCATTGTCATCTGAATAGACTACATAATTATATAAGGTGTTGTTGTTACCGCTTTCTCTAATAGCTGCCACAAACATAATTCTGCCTGTAGATGTCAACAAACCATTACCAGAACCGAAGAATGAAGCATACCAGTTTTTACGAACCGGATCTGTACAATCTTTACCATAGATAAAATGTGTAATAACTTCTGGCTCAGTCCATGTCTGACCGTTATCATTACTTCTCACCATATAAGAATTCTGAGGAACATTTGGTGTTGAAGTCCATAATCCTTGACCGCCAACGAACACTGCCAACAAACCGTTTTCATCTTTTGAATGAACAAGAGCAGCGTCGCCGTAACCTTGAAATCTTCCAGTGCCTTGAGCGATTGTTATTGGTTCGCTCCATGTATGACCACCGTCAGTACTTCTATTGCAAATGATGTCAATATCTTCTGGAAGGTCGGTATTGTTATATTTACGTTTGTCGGTAAACGCTACGATAGAACCGTCTTTTGCTGTGATAACTGCTGGAATACGGTAATTTGATGAGTTATAATCGCCAGGACGAAGCAATGTTGTACGAGCCAAGATGATTTCACGACGACCTGCTGGTGAAGGTGATTTCACTTCACAAGTCTCATTTTCTGTAGTAACTGACAACAAAGACATATCAACGAAGTTACCTTCAGCAGCGTCTTCTGCTACATTGACTGTCAACCATAAATAGTTAATGCCTTTTAACAAAGAACCATCAAGTTTACATTCAAAATCGCCTTCTGATGGAACGCAGCTACCAAGCAAAGTTGCTGTCTCCATAAATCTGCCATTTGTATAATCTTTAAGTCCAGTCGTATAAACTCTTATTTCTTCTACATCAGAAATATTTGTAGTTCCATCTAAATTGAGTTTAACAGATTGTAATGCAACAGATTCTTCACCTTTATACTGAACCGAAGCCTTCAATATCAATTCATTTACGTTAGCACGTGCTGTAAGTTGCGTCTCTTGTTTTAAAATCACATTCACTTCTTTTTGCGAAAAAGATGTCAAAGAAATAAATGTTAATAAAACTAATGTTAAAATTTTTCTCATAATATAGTGTTAAATTATTATTTCTTCATTATAAATTTCAGCAAAGCCTCGCAACCTTCGCTAACATCGTCCCATGTAGCTTGAAAATCGCCTGTATACCAAGGATCTGCTACGTCGGCTGGACGAGAAGTGTAATCCATCAAAAGAGAGATTTTACCTTGTGGGTCGTTACTCAACATATTTCTAAGATTACGGATATTACTTTGGTCCATCGCAACGATATAGTCGTAATAGTCGTAATCTTTTTTTGTTATCTGACGTGCGGTCTTGCCAGCGCATGATATTCCATGTTCAGCAAGTTTCTGACGTGCAGGCGGATAGACTGGATTACCAATTTCGTATGTAGATGTGGCTGCCGAAGCGATTTCAAATTCGTGCGACAAACCAGCTTTCTCCACTATGTCTTTCATCACAAATTCCGCCATCGGACTTCTACAAATATTGCCTAAACAGACAAAGATTATCTTTTTCATATTCTTATCTTATTGATTACAAACACATTTCATAAATCTTAACAATATCTTCTTTTGTCAGAGGTTTAAAACCTTTCAAGACTGCTCCACCGCAAGCTTTCTCTGCCATATCTTCAAAATGCTCTCTTCCGATGCCGAGTTCGCTTAACGTACTCTTGAGTCCTAATGTCTTGAAGAAGAAATCGTATAATCTCTGGATGCCTTCTTTTGCAATCGCCATATCATCTTGATTAGCATCGACGCCGAATACATTGACAGCAAACTGCACATATTTAGAAACGTTAGTCTCGTCAAGGCAATATTCC